>NZ_JXYY01000049.1:0-8556 GCF_016082235.1 Spiroplasma sp. hyd1 | reverse complement strand
TTAATAAAAAAGGGTATCGCAAGAAGTCTAATATTATTTATTTTTTGGTCATTATGGTATTTTTCGCTGCAGTAAAAAAGCAGTATCAAAAATTATGAAAATGTTATATAATGTATATGTATAACAAATTAATTAAAAGATTTGAGGGGTTGTAGGTGGCGAATAGAGTATTAAGATCAGGCAAATCAAATTCATGATGGTCGTTGATTTTTTTTTCAATTTTTAAAATACGCCGTTCAATGGCGGTTTGAATTCTTTTTATTTTATCAGTTGTCTTATTTGGGGCAGTTGCTATTACTTTATTTTCTTCTTCAAAAAATGTTTATGAGTTTTTTAAGAATTTTCAGTATGGCGTTTTTATCTTTAATAATATTTTGTTATTGTTATTTATTTTATTAGTAATTATTAAAATTTTTGGTCGTGAATTTGAAGATGGAACATATTTGTTATTAATTTCAAAGCCATATTCACGATTTGTCCTGTTCTTATTAAAAATAATTGCCCTTTGAATTTTAATTCTTCTTTTTTTAGGAACAATTATTCTTTTTGCTTTTGGGATTGGTTATTTAGGTAATATTTTTAATAAGGATCCCCAATATTTACAAGTTTATCAAAATTTATTATTAAAATTATTTCTTTATTCAATGGCATTATCATTTTTTGCTTCAAGTGGGATTTTATTTGCGGTAACATTTTTAAACTCACAAGTTGTTTTACTAATTGTTGTTATTTTCTGTAGTTTGTTTCTAGTTGGTGGGATGCCATATTCATTAATTATGAGTTTAGCAAAAACCGTTGAATTAACATTTGCTAATGATAGTATTACTCAAAACTATCCAGTTCCAATTATTAAAAGTACAATTAATTTTAAAAAGAATCTTAAAAAAGATTTAATTAAATATCCTCATTTAACTAATGCGATTTGAAACTTTTATGATGAATGAAGTTATAGTGATTTAAATTTAGTCTTTAAAAATGATGACTACAAAGATATTACTAGTGACCCAGCATTACGTGTTCGTCGCTTAGATTTTTATAAAAATTTAGGATTAACTGTTCCTAAAACAGAAGAATTTGAAATCAAAAAACTTAAAACATGAGATTCATCAACAAGATATCTTTATGATAATAAACTTGAAGATCTTAAAACAATTATTAATAATGTTGGAGCAGCGAGCGGAAATGATGTTTCAATGAAAGTTAATTTTGCAACAGATTATTTTTTCAAATCAGAACAAGAATTAGATCAAAATGACCCCGTTCAAAAAGAACTTGCTGATTACATGGCAGTTGTCTCAAAGGCAGCGGGTTCATGAACAAATTATATTACAATGAATCTTTTTAGTGGGACATCGTTATTTTACTTTAATCCCACTGCTTCCTATTATAGTTTATCAACGACAAATGATAGCAAATTAGTAACAGTTAATCGGACATTATCGGAAGAAAATTCATTTAACCCAACGGATGTTTTTCGTCAAGAATGAGATAATGAATACAAAGGAACATTGTCCGATTATAATAATGGTAGTGATTTTAGAGATTGGGTCTTAGATTATTTTGATTCACCAACCCTGTTTGTTCTTCGTGAAATTGAAATTGATATTTTAAAGAAAATAATGGATTATAAATTACTTGAAGAACAACCAATTAAAATTAACAATGAGTGAATTAAATATGATAACCTAATGAATACTTATGGTTTAATTTCGAAGTTTAATATTATTGAACATTGAAACCAAATTTGAACCGCTTCGTTAAACTTCACGCCATATTGATTTGAGCCATTACAGCGGAGTAACATTGACTTTGAGGTTCAAAATAACTATTTAATGAGTTATCAAGATTTCCGTCTAGCCTTAGGGGTTGATAAGAAAATTGATGTTGACCCAGCACCATTTTTGAACATTAGTTTAATTCAATATATCTATCTCGGTTTATCGTGTCTTTTCTTAATATTTGCTTATTTAATCTTACGCCATAAAAATATTACTTAAAAGTTGAAAGGGGATGCTAAGAAATGAATAATAATGCATTAGTAGTCAGTGAAGTTGCAATCTCATCACGAAATTTTACTAAAAAATTTAAAAATAGTGTTGTTGGTCCTTTTAACTTTAATGTTGGACGGGGAAAATTACATGCAATTTTAGGAGCTTCTGGTAGTGGAAAAACCGTTTTCATTAAGTCTTTAATTGGTGGGTTAAAAGGTTTTAAAGGTGATATCTCTATTTTTGGTAAAAAAGCAACCAAAGTTGGAATGAAAAAAATGATTGGTTATGTACCAGAATTTATTACTTTTCCAGAAAACATTAGTTCTTATAACTTCTTAAAATACATGGGAAAAACAAATGGTTTGCGTGGAAGATATTTACGGGAACGAATTGAATACTTAATGAAGTCATTAGAAATTTGAGAACACCGTGATAAAGATGTTAATTCTTTTTCATCGGGGATGAAAAAAAGGGTAATGATTATTCAAGGAATTATTCATGATCCAGAAATTTTAATTTTGGATGAACCAGAAGCAGGATTAGATATTAATAATCGTAAAAAAATTATTTTTTATTTAAAACAATTAACCCTACGTGGAAAAACAGTCTTTTTTTCATCACATTTACTAGATGAAATTAAAGAATATATTGATGAATTTACAATGGTTATGAATGGAACCCAAATTTATAGTGGTCAATTAGCGGCTTTTAATATTAAAAACAGTTATTATCTTGTTACTAATAATCCACAGGCACAGGCTATGATGCGTTATTTTAACTCTAATCGGGTACCAAATTGATATGATAAGACCAATAATTATTTAAATTTTGTTTTAAATTCGCCGTTACATTTATATTATGTTACTCAGTATGCGTTAAAGAAACGGATTAAGATTGTAAAAATTAGTGAAGTTGAATTTTCATTTGATTTCTTACTACAAAAATTAAATATTACTTTACCACCTAATATGACAACAAATCGAAAATTACGAAAAAAATCAAATCAAAAAAGTCAAAAATTTTTACCAGGTCCTGGGGTAGGTCCTGGACCGGGGGGATATGGTCGTTAGGGAATGATAAAGTGTCATAAATTACAGTAAATTATGGTAAAGTACAACTCAGGAATTGCAAGTTATGTCAAAGCTGTAAATCCCAATTGTAAATTAATCGGTGTACAAAGTCAAAATGTTCCAAGTTATTATGAAGCAAGGAAAAGCAATAAATCGTTTTCAGTTCACGGTAAATTATCAATTGCCGATGGAATTGCGGTTAAACAAACTGGTTATATTACCTTTAGTATTTTAAATAAATATGTTGATGATGTTATCCTTGTATCAGAAGCAGAAATTGCTGAAACAATTTTATTTTTATTTGAAAATTGTAAAATTGTCGCAGAAGGCGCAGGGGCAGTAACCACGGCCGCAATGCTATTTAATAAACTAAATGTTAAAAACAAAAAAATTGTTTGTGTTTTATCAGGAGGAAATATTGAGGTGACAACGTTCTTAAATATTACAAACCGAGCTTTAATCAATCAGCGGCGTAGGGTTGTTTTAAAAATTGATGCACCACTAGGGAAAGGACATTAGACTTCTTGCGATACCCTTTTTTATTAAAATATTATTATAAAATATAATTTATGAGGACATAAAAATATGAACAATAATAAATTTAATACTCTTAATGATAGAGAATGGTTAAGATTAACAGGAATAAAAAAATCCACTTTTAATAAAATGTTAGATATTTTAAAAGTTGCTGAAATAGAAAAATTTAAAAAAGGTGGTAAAACTAATAAATTATCATTAGAAAATAGATTATTGATGACTTTATTATATTGACGAGAATATCAGACTTATTTTCATCTTGGTAAAAGTTTTGATATTAGTGAGGCTAATTGTTATCGTAATATTAAGTGAATTGAAGATATTTTAATTAAAAACTCTGATTTTCAACAACTTGCTGGTAAAAAAGCACTAATAAATGATTATTTTAATGATAAAACTATTATTATTGATGCTACCGAAACTCCAATCCAACGCCCAAAAAAAGACAAAAACAATCTTATTCTGGTAAAAAGAAAAAACACACGATCAAAACACAAGTAATTATCGAACAAGAAACCAAAAAAATTATTGCAACAAGTTTTTCGCTCGGAAAAAAACATGATTATGCTTTATTTAAAGAATCAAAAATCCCAATTTTAAAAAATACCAAATTAATAGTTGATAGTGGTTATCAAGGAATACAAAAAAATCACAATAATGTTCTAATACCTACAAAGAAAACAAAGAAAAACCCTTTAAACAAAGAACAAAAGCAATATAATAGACTAGTTTCAAAAATGAGAATTATTATTGAAAATATTTTTGCTATTCTTAAAAAATTTAAAATTATTACAGAAAAATATCGTAATCGAAGAAAAAGATTTGGTTTAAGATTTAATTTAATTGCCTCAATTTATAATTTACAATTATTATATTTAACATAAAATATTTATTTAAAATTAAATAATTTAAATAATAAATTAATTTTTCGTTGTGGAAAAATATTAAATTTTTAAATAAAAAACATAATTAATTAAAATTATATTTTTCTATTAGTATCTTTTTTACAAATATTTGCAATTTTTTAACAAGTAATGCAAGAAGTCTATTTAACAAAGATTACGAATGTTGTTGATTCTCATGGTGTTCAAATTCATAAAATTTCTGATTTACAATTAGAAAATAGTTTAGAAATTAATCGAGAAATTATTCGATTAGTAGTTGATATTAATACAAAAGCTGAATTAGGAGACATTGTTATTGACTTAGAGAAGTTGGGATATACTGTGATGGAAAAAGAATTTATTGATTCAATTATAAAATAATGGAATTAATCTATACTAATCAAGCATCCAAAGCAGTGGGTCCATATTCTCAAGCAGTAAAACTTTCAAATGGCTTTTTGTATATTTCGGGACAATTAGGATTTGATCCGAAAACAATGGTGTTATGCGCTGATATTCAAAGTCAGGCTAGCCAAGTTCTAACAAATATTGCTGCGATTTTAACCGCCGCAAACTATCACAAAAATAATGTTGTTAAAACAACAATTTTATTAAAAGATATTAACGATTTTTCTGTTGTTAATGAAGTTTATGAAGCATTCTTTGGTTCACATAAACCGGCAAGAAGTACGTTTGCGGTGAAAGATTTACCAAAATCTGGCCTTGTTGAAATTGAAGTTATTGCCTTTAAATAACATATGGAAAATCAAACTCAAGTAGAAAAAATTATTAAGAATGAGAATGATTTACTTCATCACACAGAAAAAATTTATCAATGAACTGATCGGCAAGGGGAATTAAAAGCGTTTTATAAACAACAACTTTCGTTTTTAAAACAAGCACTTAAAAAAAATAATCTTACCAAAGCTGATTTTGAATTAAAAGAAAAATATATTAAAGAAGCTTATCATGAATATTGCCAAAAGATTCAAGAATATTTAAATTTAAATTATTCATTGGCAATGTGAGAATATCAAGAAACAAATAAATTAAAAAGTGATTTAGACCATCAAGCATTACACCAAGAATTTAAAACAAAAATTGCTAGTGTTTTGCACGATGAAACTGAAACAAGTCAAGTTAAAAAACAACAATTAAAAAATATTAAAACAGAACATAATATGATGAAACGAAGTTTAAGTGGGCGCACAATTGCTATAATTGCCGTGACCTTAACATTATTGTTATTATTAGCTAGTTTATTAGTAAATTACTTATTTTATTTTAAAATTGCTAATGATGGCCAAAACTTCACTTTTACTAATAAAAACCATTTAACAGCCTTTATTTTTATGTGTGTTGGTATTATTTTAATTTTAGGATTTTTAGTTTTTATTATTTATAATACAACAAAACGAATTTTTTTAGATAAACAAGAAAACCTTTTCAAAATTTCAACAATTGGTTTTCTGGGTAGTTTTACTGATACGATTGGGGTTGGTAGCTTTGTGGTAAAGGTTGCTGCTTTGAATGCAACAAATAGTGTTCCAGATGTTAAAAAGTTACCAGGAACATTAAATGTTGGTTTAACAATTCCAAATTTATTAGCTGGAACCTTGTTTGTTAGTGCAACTCAAGTTGAACTAGTAACCTTAGTAACTTTAGTGATTGTCGCTATGATTGGGGCTTTTTGTGCCGCAAAGATTGTTAATAAAGTTAATAAAAAATTTGTCGCTTTATTCGTGGCAGTGTCCTTAGCGGCGGCTGGAATTTTAATGATTTTAGGCCAAGTTGGACTATTTAATACTGTTGGAACAAAAGGACTTAGTGGTTGAAAATTAGCTGTTGGGATTATTGCGTTCTTTATCATTGGAGGATTACAAAGTTTTGGCGTTGGATTGTATGCGCCAGCTTTAGCGATCGTGTCATTATTAGGAATGGAAACAATTATTGCTTTTCCAATTATGACGTGTGCTGCTGGTTTTGCCTTGCCAACAACCGCATGAACATTTCATCGTGATAATAATTATAGTCCTAAAGTGACCTATGGTCTTTTAATCGGTGGTGTTGTGGGAACTGTTACTGCTTTCTTTGTTGTTTTTGTTGGAATTCAAGGTGGACTAGGGGTTAAAATAGACTTCTTGCGATACCCTTTTTTATTAAAATATTATTATAAAATATAATTTATGAGGACATAAAAATATGAACAATAATAAATTTAATACTCTTAATGATAGAGAATGGTTAAGATTAACAGGAATAAAAAAATCCACTTTTAATAAAATGTTAGATATTTTAAAAGTTGCTGAAATAGAAAAATTTAAAAAAGGTGGTAAAACTAATAAATTATCATTAGAAAATAGATTATTGATGACTTTATTATATTGACGAGAATATCAGACTTATTTTCATCTTGGTAAAAGTTTTGATATTAGTGAGGCTAATTGTTATCGTAATATTAAGTGAATTGAAGATATTTTAATTAAAAACTCTGATTTTCAACAACTTGCTGGTAAAAAAGCACTAATAAATGATTATTTTAATGATAAAACTATTATTATTGATGCTACCGAAACTCCAATCCAACGCCCAAAAAAAGACAAAAACAATCTTATTCTGGTAAAAAGAAAAAACACACGATCAAAACACAAGTAATTATCGAACAAGAAACCAAAAAAATTATTGCAACAAGTTTTTCGCTCGGAAAAAAACATGATTATGCTTTATTTAAAGAATCAAAAATCCCAATTTTAAAAAATACCAAATTAATAGTTGATAGTGGTTATCAAGGAATACAAAAAAATCACAATAATGTTCTAATACCTACAAAGAAAACAAAGAAAAACCCTTTAAACAAAGAACAAAAGCAATATAATAGACTAGTTTCAAAAATGAGAATTATTATTGAAAATATTTTTGCTATTCTTAAAAAATTTAAAATTATTACAGAAAAATATCGTAATCGAAGAAAAAGATTTGGTTTAAGATTTAATTTAATTGCCTCAATTTATAATTTACAATTATTATATTTAACATAAAATATTTATTTAAAATTAAATAATTTAAATAATAAATTAATTTTTCGTTGTGGAAAAATATTAAATTTTTAAATAAAAAACATAATTAATTAAAATTATATTTTTCTATTAGTATCTTTTTTACAAATATTTGCAATTTTTTAACAAGTAATGCAAGAAGTCTAATGAATGATTTTACCTATTACTTAAAATGATTTGCCGTTGGGGTAATGTACTATGCGGCATTTATGTTATTTAAGAAATACTTAGCTTTACGGAAAGAAAATGTTAACGTAAGTAAGGCGCAAACCGAAAATTATTATCAGAAATATAAAGAGCAATTTAATGAAATGCTTCTCGAAAAAATGGTCAGTATTAGTTGAATGCATACTAATGATATCTTAAAAGAACAGTCAAAAATGAAGATATGTAATGTTAAATCATTAATATGAACTTAAAAACCAACTTTTAAGAATTATGGATTAGCTTTTTAATTATAAATTTAGTTTTAAAAGCCTTACTTGTAATAGCAAGGCTTTTTCTTTTTAAAAAAAAATTAGACAGTAAAGAAAATAATTAGGGAAGAAATTAATAAGATGGCGCCAATAATTAGTAAAATATTACGAATTTTTTTAATGTTTGCTTCTTCATCAGTTAACGTTGGTTGATAACGGCGACGGTAATCATTAAAATAAGCAGCAGCCGTTTTATTTTTATATCATCCCAAGATAAATCAAATTAATAGAATAACAACTAAAAAACTAACAACAATTCATTCGGTTTTTTTAATGTCTTTAAATGCAAAAATACCGAGCAAAAAACTAAAACCAATAATAATTGCAGTAATTAACACCGCAATCAAACAATGAAATCAAGTAATTTTTTTTAGTTTTTGATAAGTTTCTAATTTTAAAGTGTGATTTTGATATGTCTCATCAACAATTTCTGCCACCTCTTTTTGGTGGGTTTTTTTTTGCTCTTGTTTTAATTCATGTAATTGTTTAAAAACATTCTTCTTTTTTGCCATTGGATCCCTTTTATTAATATTTTTAAATTT
>NZ_JXYY01000089.1:0-2491 GCF_016082235.1 Spiroplasma sp. hyd1 | reverse complement strand
TCTAATTTTGCAAGAATAATATTTTCCTGTTTTTTGATTATATGAATGTTTCATAATATTAACTCTCATAATTAACAATAATAATTGCATCTCTTATATGATGAGATATTTTTTCATTCTTATATTTTCAACCTTTACCATATTCATAAGTTAAATTATTATCTTTACTAAATTTTTGAATACAATTATTATTATTATTATTATTATTATTATATTTACTTAAATTTTCTATATTTTTAACCGTTGATTTAGTATATTTTGGTGATAATCAATTAATGAGTAATCTTAGTCTTTGATTAATATCTTCTATTACACCTAGTAATCGTAATAAATCGTCTCTATCTTTACTTGCATTAGCAGAGGTATATAAACAATCTTCAATATTTAAAATATAATTATTGTATTTTCATATATCACATAATATATCTCTTATAAAATCAATTTGTTTAATTCAATCTTTATTTGTAAATTCAAATTTTTCAATTATTTTATTATCTTCATACACAACAATACCAGTAGTACCAGTTCCTGATGTGTCAATACCTATTTTTATCATTATTTTAAAAATCTTTCTTTAAATTGATAATAAAAATCTTCGCTTTGTTTTCTAATTATAACTGGTGATAATTTTTCAACATTTAATTCTTCTTTTATTCAATTTTTACCTTTTGAAATAATATCTTGTTCTATTTTTGTATTTGTAATAAAATCTTTAATATTATTAAAATGCTCTTCCCTCATTCAATTTGGATTTAAATTATTAATTTGTTGCTTATTAGTTTCTTTAATAACTTGATTACTATTTTCTTTACTTATTTCAGTACTATCAGGGTCTAATTCATCAGTTGCTATACCAAATGTCTTACACAATCAATAACGAGCACCATAAGTTAAAGCACTACCAACTGCTTTTGCAATATCTGAATTTTGTGCTGATAAAATAATTCCTAATTCTAATTTTTCATCATTTTTATAAAGTGTTAATAATCCTTTTGAATAATAATTTACCATTTTATCATTATTAATAAATGTTGGTTCACCAACTGCTTGAATTGTATAAGTTATATTTTGTTCTTTTAATTGTGGTTTTAAAGTTTGATACAAATCACTTTCAGTAAAATAATTATATTTATTAAAATCATTCCTTGCATTTTTACCAACAAAAATATTTATATTAGATTGAATTTCACCAATACTTTCTATTAATGTTTTTTTAATTTCTTGTGGCATTTTCTCATTCCTCTCTTTCTTGTCATATTAAAATGGCTTCTTTAATTTGTTCTAAATCTTGTTTAGTAATATTAACTTTTTCTTTAATTACTATTTTTAATTTTGGATTAATAATTATTATTAATATTTTTTTACTATCTATACAAAAATCTTTTTCTAATAAATAATAAAGTTTTAATTGTCAAATATAGCGTTCAATATCTGTTTTTTCATTAGAACTAGTAATTTTTCAATCACATATTATATACTCATTATCTATTGTTATGCCAATAAAATCAGTTGTCCCACATAATAAAGGATGATAATATGTTTTTTCAGTTTCATAATGTTTAAATTTAATATTTTTAAAAGTTTCTTGATATAGTTTTGTAAAATTTTTAAATAATTCACGATGAGATTTTATATCACAATCAATAAATTCAATTAATTCATCATCAAAATTATTTTTTATTCAACAATCAATCATATTATGTAAACATATTCCACGAGTTTGTGCTAATTTTAAAATATTCTCATCAATTTGTGAAAAATCTTTTGGCACTAAAATATTAACAATTTGACTAACACTAGGAATTAAAATACTATACTTATGTAATTCATCATTATAAATATATAAAGGTTTTAAATCTAATCTCATAAAATTGCATTATTATCAATATTTTGATTATCATTATTAAATAATTCTTTTGTATAAGATGAATTAAATTCTATTTGTTCTTTTGGTTTTTCAGATAATAAAATATCTTTTTTTAAATCATTATTTGTATGTAAAAATTCATAATTAGATACTTGAACTATTCATTGTATTTTATTATCTTTATCTTTAAAAGATTGCAAAATACCCGTAATTGCTATTTGACTACCTTTTTGACAATATTTTTGTAAAGTAATTGCTTGCTTATTTCAAACTTGACAAGGAATAAAATCAGTTTCTTTTTGTGTTGAATATGGGCGAGTTACTGCTAATTGAAATATTGCATATTCTTTACCATTACTTGTTTTTTTAATTTCTATATTCTTTGTTGTTCTACCAATTCCTATAAATTTATTCATTATTTCACATCCTTACTAGGTAATTTGTCATATTTTGAATTATCTTTTAATTTAATTATTCTATCTGATCCACAATAACTACATTTTTTGGTTGACAGATTTATTTTTCTTCCTTTTTTTATTTTTTGATAGTACTCAGTATAAAATAAACCCGCTCCACAATTAATACAAAATTCACTAATTTTAAAATCTTCTTTANATAATTTTT
>NZ_JXYY01000087.1:0-2565 GCF_016082235.1 Spiroplasma sp. hyd1 | reverse complement strand
CAGTTTGATGTTTTTGATGGATAAAAGCATCAAATTTATGTCCCTTAAACAACCACATAATTTATTCGATCGATAAATAATAAAAATTTGTTTTGTTTCAAAAAATATGATAATATGATATTATTAATTTATATAGTTTTAGGAGTTGAAATATTATGGCTACTGTTGTTGTCAAAGCAGGAGAACCGCTAGACAAAGTTTTAAAGCGTTTTAACAAGGTTTCTTCGGTAAAACGAAAAGAAGCCCGTAAACGAGAGCATTGAATGAGCAAAAAGGAAAAAAGACGCTATAAACAAGAGCAATCTCGTAGTTTTCGTTAAAAAAATCCCATAACTGGGATTTTTTTATTTTTTTTAAAAATTACTATCTTTTAAAATAACATAATCAACTTTTTTAATTGCGTCCAAATCTTTACCACCAGCATAAGAAATTGATGATTGTAAATCTTCTGTCATTTCTCGAAGAGTTTCAAAGATGCTTCCACGAATTTCAATTAATTCTTTTTTTCCTTCCACATAGCGTTTTTCGCCCTTATTGTACTCACTAGCTGATCCAAAGTATTCTTTATATTTTACACCATCAATTTCAACTTGTTTTCCTGGTGATTCTTGGTGGGCAGCAAATAAACTACCAACCATACACATTGTGGCCCCCATTCGGATTGATTTTGCAATGTCACCATTAACTCGCAATCCACCATCAGCAATAATTGGTTTTGAACTTCCTTTACTACATCATTTCACAGCTGATAATTGTCAGCCACCATTTCCAAATCCTGTTTTTAATTTGGTAATACATACTTTTCCTGGCCCAATTCCAACTTTGGTTGCATCTGCCCCTCAATGTTCTAAATCACGAACGGCTTTTGGTGTTCCAACATTTCCGGCAATAATAAAGGTTTCTTCACCTAAATTAGTACGAATATGTTCAATCATTTTTTTAACACTAAAGGCATGGCCATGGGCAATATCAATTGTAATATAGTCTGGAACTAACTGTTCTTTCTTTAATGTTTCAATTAATTCAAAATCATTTGGTTTAACGCCAACAGAAATTGAAGTAATTAAATTTTTACTTTTAATATGTTTAATAAATTTAACTTGATCAACATTAAAACGATGCATAATATAAAAATAGTTTTTTTCGGCTAATTTTTCACATAATTCTTCATTAACGACTGTTGCCATATTTGATGGGACAACAGGTAAATTAAAAGTATGTTTACCTAATTTAACGGTTGTATCACATTCTTTTCGCGAATCAACAACACATAATTCTGGAATCAATTGAATGTCTTCATAATCAAATGCTTTCACTATATATTTCACCTCACTATTTAAATGTATCATAAAAACAAGGGAAAAAGGGCAGTTTTATTTTTAAAATGTTTAGAAAAATATCTTGTAATGAGGGTTAGAAAGGCATATAATTATTTACATAATTCAAGAAAGGAACAGGGATTATATTAATGATGACAAGAAATTTTGGATTTACTCGTTTTTGAATTGTATTGTCAAGTATTGTTGGAATTGTTGGAATTACCATTGCAGCAGGGGCTTATTTTTATTTATTAGGCCAATATAACAATGGTACTTTTAATGGCGATATCAACACAGCCAATAGTTGGTTAATGAATTCATATGCAGATTTAGCAAGTTATAAAGTAGTAATTTTACTAGTCGTAATTTTCTCTTTCTTTACAACAATTATCTGTAATATTGGGTTAATCCGTTATGCAATCGGCAGTAATGATGCCGAATTATGTGCCAATAAATGAAGTTTAGCGGTTTTATCATTATCACTTGGTGGGTTTTTGGCACCGTTTGCCTTAACATGACTACCAGATACTGATGTTAAAGCAACAAAAAATGCTCGTGTTGTAATTGTCCGCTATTTAGGAACTGCCTGATTAGTATCGGGTCTTGTTAGTATTGCTGTTATTATGATTTTTTATAACAAAGCAACAACTAAAGTTTGAGTAGGCGACTCACAACGAAATTTTGCGATTATGATGGGGGTATTAGCTGCCGTTAGTGTCATAAGCTTAATTTTGGTTCCTGGATTCTACAATAGTCGTGCTATTGCAAATATGATGGCAGAAACTTCTTTTGGAAAATGATTACGCTTTGTGTCAACCGTTTATACTGTTATCGTAACAATGATGTTAATAATTCAAATTATTACCGCATTACTAAAACTAATTGAAGCATTTGGCCGTCTGTTTCAAAAAGGACAAGATGGTTTATCAATTTTTGCTAACATCTTAAACTTTACGTCAACCTTAATTGGAACAATCTTTATGGTTTACTTAATAACAAAAGTAATTAAAGGATTGTGACGTCGTGAAGATGGGTATATGATTAATATTCCACAATATAAAACCGAAGATCGTGCACAACGTCAATATTAGTTGAACTTTAAAAAATGGATTTTATTAATTAATAAAATCCATTTTTCGTTAAAATAAAAAACATTCCCGTCAATTAAATTTAAATTTATGAATAATAAAGAAAAAGAATGTATTTATGAAATACATTAGACTTCTTGCGATACCCTTTTTTATTA
>NZ_JXYY01000088.1:0-2528 GCF_016082235.1 Spiroplasma sp. hyd1 | reverse complement strand
AGTTTTTAAAATAAATTCACTTGCACCTTGAAGAGCCTAATGCTATCGCAAATTTATTTATAAAGTGACCATCTCTATTTTTATTGTCGTTCGATGTTAACCCTGCACTTATTACGACTATCGCTTTTTAAAGCGTCTATTTTATTACTCACGGATTTTATACCGATTTGTTAGAACACATATATTAAATTGTAAGATTGTTTAAAAATAAAAAAAACAACCCTAATAAGGGTCGATTTTTTTGTCCTATTTCATCGTTTATTCTACAAATGGTAATAAAAGGACAAAAGATATTTAATTTTATTAATAGTTTTAAAATGTTATGTCGGAATATTTAACAACTATTTTTTTACGGTATAGTAAAATAAAGAATGAAGTAATTTTTAAATTACTAAATTCTTTATTTTTTTTATAAATTTAAATAATTATTTAAAATAAAAAAACAAACTACAGTTTGTTTTTTTCTGTTTCTAAGACAAAAACACTTGCATTTATTAATAAAATTTGTTAAATATATTATTGGCAGTTACATATGCCATTTGCTAAAATTATAAATAAGGAGGGATTTTTGATGATAAAACCATTAGGCAAAAATATTGTCTTAGCAAAAGAAGAAAAAGAGGAAACTTTTATTAATGGAATTTATTTACAAGAAGATGAGAAAAGCAAAAGTCATATCGGAAAAATAATTGCAATTAGTACCGAAGTTGAAAAAGAACAAGCATTTGAAGGAAAAATTAATAATAAAGTTCTTTATCGTGAATATGCTGGAACCGAAGTTGAATATGATAATAGAAAATTAGTTTTAATTTCTATCGAAGATGTTTTAGCTATTATTGAATAATAGACTTTAAAGGGGGAATCAAATTATGGCAAAATCAATTAAATTTTCAGAAGATGCAAGAATGATGTTAATTAACGGAATTAATAAATTAACTGATACTGTTAAAGTAACATTAGGACCAAAAGGAAAATATGTTTTATTAGAAAAAGAATATGGTTCACCATTAATTACAAATGATGGTGTTACTATTTCAAAAGAGATTGAATTAAGTAATCATTTTGAAAATATGGGAGCAAAATTAGTTGCTGAAGTAGCAAATAAAACAAATGATGTAGCTGGTGATGGGACAACAACAGCAATTGTTTTAACACAAGCAATTGTTAAAGAAGGATTAAAAAATATTACTGCTGGAGCTAATGCGGTAGCAATTCGAAATGGAATTGAAAAAACAGTTAAAGCAATTGTGGAATTATTACAACAATCAGCAAAACAAATTAAGACTAAAGCAGAAATTGCTCAAGTTGCTAGTGTTAGTTCAAAAGATCCAGAAATTGGTAATTTAATTGCTGAAATTATGGAAAAAGTTGGTAATGATGGTGTTATTACAATTGAGGAGTCAAAAACAATTGATACTGAATTAAGTATCACCGAAGGATTACAGTTTGATAAAGGTTATTTATCACAATATATGGTAACTGATAGTGAAAAAATGTTAACAGAATTTGAAAATCCTTATATTTTAATTACTGATAAAAAAATTAGTAACATGAAAGAAATTTTACCAATTTTAGAAAAAATTGTTGAAGAAGGACGACCATTATTAATTATTGCCGATGATGTTGATGGTGATGTTCTACCAACATTATTACTAAATAAAATGCGTGGAGCATTTAATATTGCTGTTGTTAAAGCACCAGAATTTGGTGATAATCGTAAAAACTTATTAGAAGACATTGCTATTTTAACTAAGGCAAAATTTGTTAATGATGAATTGGGAATGGATTTTAAAACATTAACTTTAGATGATTTGGGAACAGCAAAAAAAGTAATTGTTTCAAAAGATACAACAACAATTATTGAAGGCGGTTGCAAAAAAGCTGATTTAGAAGCACGAAAAGAGTTTATTCGTGGTCAAATTAAAAGTGCAACTTCATCATTTGAACAAGAAAAGTTACAAAAACGTTTAGCAAAATTAGCAGGCGGGGTTGGAATTATTAAAGTTGGGGCACCAACCGAAACGGAAATGAAAGAGAAAAAACTTCGAATTGAAGATGCATTAAATTCAACAAAAGCCGCAGTTGAAGAAGGAATTGTTGCTGGTGGGGGAACTGCTTTAGTTCAAGTTGGACATAAATTAACTAATTTGAAATTAAATGAAGAGGAAAAATTAGGATTAAATATTGTCTTACGAGCAATTGAAGAACCAGTTCGTCAAATTGCTGCTAATGCAGGGGTTGATGGTTCAATCATTATTAATAAATTAAAAGACCAACCTAATAATGTTGGTTATAATGCTGCAACAAATGTCTGAGAAGACATGATTACAGCTGGAATTGTTGATCCCGTTAAAGTAACAAGATATGCCTTACAACACGCTGGTAGTGTTAGTGCATTATTGTTAACAACAGAAGCAGTTGTGGTAAATGACCCAGAAGAAAAACAACCAAAAATACCAAGTTATCCCGATTTAGGAATTTAATTAACAAGAATTTTATTTCAACAAAAGACAAGTTTTACTTGTTTT
>NZ_JXYY01000086.1:0-2838 GCF_016082235.1 Spiroplasma sp. hyd1 | reverse complement strand
ATATAAATATTTTCGTAAATTTGGTATTAAGAATAAATGTAATGTTAAAAATAATGAAGAGAAATACTCAATAAAAATTTTAAAAGAAAAAAAGAAAGTGGAACATAATAATTTTGAATTTGATGAACTATTATATGAAAAACAGCAAAAACGATTTTTATTAATATTAATGATCACTTGTGTTAGTATCTTTAGTATTTGTTTAGTGACTTATTTAGCACTTTATATATAGGAGGCAAGAAAAATGGAATTAAATAAAAAATATAATTGGAAGAATTATATAATTAAAGCAGACAGTTTGGTTAAAAGTAAAGTTGAAATTGATAAATTTGGTAATAAAATTATCCCATTAAAAATTGTCAATTTAATAAAACCATATGCAAATAATTAAAATAAACAAAAATTATGTTTATGAACAGAATAATAAAAATTATATTAAAATTGGAATTAATCAAGATATTTCCTATTTGGTTTGAGATAAAGAAGGATTATTAGCTAACAAAAAAATACCAGGAAGTTTGTTAAATTCTTATTTACAAAATATGGTCAATGAAACAAAGAAAATAAAACTACGGGAACAAAATATTTATCAGCAAAATTATAGAACATTATCGCAAATTAATAACAAGAAATAATGAAAACATTATTATCATTAATTATAACAAGTAGTTTATTTTCAACGCCATTATTACCATTAAGTACCAAGCAATTAATTTCAATGTATAGTAATTTACGTGGATCACCATTTTATCCATCAATTTCAGTTAATCCAGATGTAAATATGGATGTTTCTAAAGGAACAAATTCTTGATGAAAAACTTTAAGTGATTCAGATAATAAACAGTATATTTTTGATTACTTATCATATGCTAAGAACAAAGATACCTTTTTAAAGTATTATAAAACTATAACATTTAATACTTTTTATGCTCATTCATCTTCATCAGGATTTAGCCATAGTCAAGACTATAATGGCCCTGTTACAATAAAATTACAAAGTAATGATTCAACTTATACATTTTTTAATTGGTCGCAAAAAGGTTCACAAAATCAAGCTTCTAATAATGCTACTGTAGATATTTCTTGATTATATAATAAGTTATATTTTAATTTTAAGGTTTACTGTTGAATGTATCGGGGTGGAAACTCATCTTGAACTGACACAGAAAGTAAATTACAAGTTTCAAAAGTAACAATGGATTCAAATTGAAATTTAGATCCTATTAAAAATAATTTGACTAATGCTTTATCTAATACCATTAATTTAGTAAGTGATTATTCAGGAAGTTTAGAAGACAAAAGAAATATTATAGATCCAACCGGAAAAGGAAATGATGAAACAACAAAAATTAATACTATTATTTCAAACGTATTAGGAAATGAATATAGTGATTGACAACAATATATTCAGCCATATGCTTTTAGTGATACTAATCGAACTGCAACAGTGATTTTTAAATTCCTTGATCCAGTTACTCAGCAACAAGTAGTATGGCCATTTTCAACACCAATTAATATTACTTTATCAAAAAACTATTGAAGTAAATCATTGCGAGAAAGATTACACATTATGCCAGGACAAATTGTTAATCCGCAAGATTCAACTAAAGGAATGGTTCCTGATACTGGTATACAGCTAGAACCTAATAAGGTAACTGACGACTATGGCGGAAATATTCAATATCATACAACAGCACATATTGAGTTTGATGGTTTAAGTGATTCATCAGAATGGATGACTGTTAATGGTAAACCAGTTCAAGTTTTAAACAATAAGTTTATTTATGATATGACTGATCAACGAGTAGAACAAGGAACAAAAGCTAATAATGTTTATGACATTATTGTTTATCATGATGATGGAACTTATAAATCACAATATGAAATTAAGTATACAATTGATAATTTAGTACCTACCTTGCAAGAAAAATGATATGCTTGAGATCCTCAAAATAATCCTGATCAAAATATTTTAATTCAGCCAACGATTGATGGTAAAGCAAATCCAAAATATGATAAAGAAGTTAATCCAGATACTGGGACAAAAACTCAAATTTTATGAGTTAAAAGAAAATCAAATTATCCATTTCCATTAGACCCATTGAATAAAAATGGGGAAGTAATTGATTCAAATAACAATCCAGATGATTATGATTTGGGTTTTCTTGCTGAAGGTTCAGTTGCTGGAATGGGTGTTCAACAATTATTTTCGACAACAGAAGTTGCTAATGTTTTAAGAGAGGAAGTTGATAATAATTTAAATGAATTTACTACACCTGATGCAAACCAAAAATTAACAGTTATTGTGCCTGATACTGATAATAAATATTGAAGTTGAGAAGGATTTTGACATTATATTACTAAAACTCCTGATGGTTTAGCTTATGAGAAATATGTTTTAATTGGCGCCCAATATCAAGATAAATATCCTCGTTTTTTAGATGTTTTAAATAATGCAAACATTGCTGTTGATTTCTGAACTACAATTCATGGAGTGCATTTAAAAAACTATTTAGCAACCTATAAAAATCTTGATTCTAATGATGTTAGTAAATTAAATTTTGAGCAAGTGGCATCATATTGAAAAGAATATACAAGTGATGTTATTTCACAACGAATTCCCCCTGATCCACAACCAGCAAATTATGTTGATATAACAGGAGTTTTACCCGAAGTTAAATTAAATGAATCAGATGTTTCAAAAATTAGAGATGCTGCTAATTTATCAGTAAATTCATATATTATTAAAAAATG
Source organism: Spiroplasma sp. hyd1 (assembly GCF_016082235.1). NCBI lineage: Bacteria > Bacillati > Mycoplasmatota > Mollicutes > Entomoplasmatales > Spiroplasmataceae > Spiroplasma > Spiroplasma sp. hyd1. The sequence goes on along the minus strand of NZ_JXYY01000086.1, from coordinate 84 downwards.
TAATACTGCAAAATTAAACATTGATTATTTTATTTATACTCCGGATGGAAAAGACATTAATGTTGATATGAGTGGGTTAAATAG
>NZ_JXYY01000083.1:0-3298 GCF_016082235.1 Spiroplasma sp. hyd1 | reverse complement strand
TAATATTTTAATAAAAAAGGNTATCGCAAGAAGTCTAATATATCTTTTATAATTTTACAATTTTTTTTAAATTTAAAATGTCGGAAAACACTGTTCTAAAACCCTTATTTTATGAGGGTCTAATTTTTTAACCCCTTATGTTTATTGGGTTTTTTTGATGTTGAGTTGTGTTAGTTAATTAAATCAATTTTAACATAAGTTTTATTTTTGTTAGTATCTTTTGCAATAGCAAGGCGATATCCTTCCCGTGTAAAGGAAAAGTATGCGGCAAATTTTAATTGGCTTAATCTTAAATGCATACGAATGTTTTCTAAGCAATTAATAATCCTGTGATAAATTTCAATTTTCATTTTAGAATTCTCCTGTTAAGTTTGCTACTACCTTTATTTTAACCAAGTTTTTTTATAAAACTTTTTAAAAACAAAAAAATCACTTGTATTATAAATAATGATTTTTTAAAACTAAGAACCTTTTAATTGAGGCTTGATTATAATATAATTAACTTATTAATATTAAGTGAGGCAAAAAAATGAAATTACATCCACTCGTCAAAGAAGTTTTAATTACCGCAGAAGAAATTGAACAAAAATGCTTAGAATTAGGGCAAGAAATTAGTAGTTATTATCTTAATGAATATCCGGTTCAAGATAATACCATTTTGTGTTTGGGATTACTAAAAGGTTGTATTCCTTTTATGGCAAAATTTATTCCCCATTTAGTTGGGGTCGAATGTGAGACGGAATATATGGTTGTTTCATCATATTTTGGTGGGGTAAAAAGTAATGGTGTTCCACAAATTTTATTAGATTTACCAATTCCGGTCACAAATCGTGATGTTTTATTAGTCGAAGATATTATAGATAGTGGTAAAACAGTTAAAATGATTAAAGAATATTTATATTTAAAAGGTGCTCGTAGCGTTAAAGTTGTTACTTTATTGGATAAAAAAGCGGGACGCAAAGTAGATTTAGTTGCTGATTGATATGGTTTTGACGTTCCGGACGCTTTCTTAATTGGTTTTGGGTTAGACTATGAAGAACGTTTACGAAACTTACCATATATTGCGATTGCTGATACAGCAAAGTTAAAAACATGACAATGAGGAACAAAAAAATAATGAAACAATAATAGTAAGTGTGAAATTATTATTGGAGGCACAAATGAAAAAAATTACAACAAGAATGATTACAATTAATAGTATTATTATTGCTATTTTTTTACTGTTTGTATTAGTTCCTTCATTAGGATATATTGCGGTTGGTCCAGTTAATCTAACTTTAATGCATATTTTATTTTTAATTGGAATGTATGCGTTATATGTCACAATGAATCTAAATTTAATTTGAGCAGGTTTAATTTATGGTCTTGTTTTTGGCCTGTCTTCGTTAGTTCAAACACTTATTTCCCCAGGGATTACAAGTTTTATTTTTATTAACCCCTTATTTTCCGTTGTTCCCCGTGTTTTAATGGGACTTTGTGTCGGGGTTTTGGCTTATTTTTTAACAAAGATTTCTGATAACATTGAAACAAAAATTTATGCAAATCAAATTACTGAATTAACATGATATCAACGACATTATTTAAAAATTTATAATGTTATTATTGCCTTTACAACAGCAACTTTAAATACTATTTTTGTTTTAGTTTTTATGTATTTTATTGGACCATTAATTTATACTAATCCTGATCAACAAGCTATTTTTCGAACTTTTACTTGACTTATTTTAGCAACAAATTACTTACCTGAGATGGCTTTAGCAGTTGCGATTTTCCCACCTGTTGCTTATGCTTTACGAAAACGTTATTTATAATTTGAATTTGTATAAAAGAACATTTATCTTATTTATGGTTTAGCTAAAACTTTTCGATGTTGTTGATAATAATTATAAAACATCATTGCTGCTGTATATCAAATTACTACAATAATAATTCAGTTTAACACATTAATAAAATTAGTTTTATCTAGTCCTAATCCATTTTGAATTCCGATAAAGACAATTAAATAAGAGGCAATAACCCCAAAACTACCACCTAAGGTAAAACTAGTGGCAATCTTAATATCGTAATTTTGATCTTTAATAAAACGAAAGGCCCCGATGGGCATTAAAAAGGCTGCTGATCCCATCATAATTGGGAAGGCACATAATGAACTTAAGCCCATTAAATATGTTACCGCCATTGCTGGCGCATAAATTCCGACCCCTAATGATTGTAGAATTCCTAATATAAAAAAAGATCATAGATCCTAAGAGATATTTTCACCACACTTCTAACGAATCACTTGTTCTAGCGGATGGCATAACATGAACTTCTTTTTGACCTAATAAAATAATGATTGAAATAATAATTAGAGCAACTCCTAGTAAAATTTGAGTTCATCCTAATTTAATCTTATTAACTAAAAAAGCGCCAATATAAGCACCAATAGCAGCTGATGTAATTAATAATATTAGTGTTATTCATTCGACTTTTACTAAAGAAATAAAAATAATTGCTTGTAAACAAGTAGGAATAGCATGACCAACATTTAATGTTCCTAGTAATTGTTTATCGTTTTTAACTTGCTTTGTTAACTTTAATAAAACAATGCTAATGGCAAAAGAACCAATCCCAATTGTGTCACAAAAATCTGCAATAAAACCAATTAATCCTAATTTTCAAAATTTTTGTTTAATATTATACTGAAATTCACCGGGATCATCTTTTGCAAAGTTCCGATAACTATTTTGTAAATAAACTACGGCAAAAATTCCAACAATAATTAATAAAATACTATTAATAACAATTGCAATGACTGTTGGCTTTCAAATATTTGTAAAATATAACGATAATAACAGAATTACCATTACAATTGGAATACTAATAAAACTTCAAAAAAAGATTTTTTTCACAACCCAATAAATGCTCCTTTATTAATTACGAATATTTTAACAAATTTATTCGAAAAGAAATATCATTTATTTATAATTGCAAATTCTAACTTAAAAAAACAATTTGTATTGTATTCTTGTTTAGAACATTATAAGATTAATAATAGTAAGAAAGAAGCGAGAAATAGTGAAACAACCGGCAGGACTTATTTTTATAAAGGTAATTTTATTTCTTTTGTTGTCACCACTGTTATATTTTTGATATCTTTTATTATGACCATTGGGTTATTTTTTAGCTCGGTTCCACACCACAGACGAATTTTCTGAACAACTAGAAAAGAATACTACTGAGTGAGTAAATATTATGGTTGTAATGTTATTATGAATTTTTTGTTCTATTATTATTGCATTGTTATTTTTAATTTATA
>NZ_JXYY01000082.1:0-3526 GCF_016082235.1 Spiroplasma sp. hyd1 | reverse complement strand
TATTTTAATAAAAAAGGGTATCGCAAGAAGTCTATTATTAGCGTATTCATAATTATAGATTTCAAGAATTTCTTCGGATGTGAATATTTTTAAATTATATTTTTTTAATATCTCCGTCAATTCTGCCGTAGTTTTATTGCCAACATTTCGAACATTTTCAGTAAAGATATAAATCGATTGAATAATATGTCTAACTTCAACATTCTTAGATTCTAAGAAAGATATTCTTTCAAATTTATTTTGAAAAATATTAAATACTCTTGCGGGAAGATTTAAGATCGTAGCTGGAGAATTAAATAAATCATATAATTCATCATTAAAATATAAGTGTTTCATCTTAAATGTGAGTCTTTCTAGTAAAAAAGGGATATTTTTATGTTATAATTAAAACATAGATTTAAAGTTAGACTGTATCAACAATTATTAATTAGTAAAAATTAAATTGAAGGGCAGTACCAAATGGGGAATAATAAAAGTATTGATTTATTTAATTTTAATATGGTGGCATATGTAACAGACGAAAAGAAAAAAATAATCAGTTTTTATTGCAAAATATTAAAAAACAATTAGAAGACTTGGATAAGCAAATTAATAATGAAAAGTGACGTTTAAAAAATGGATATATTCGAAATACATTAGTACCACGCACAATTTTAACCCAAGAAGGACCAGTTACATTTCAACGGACAAAGTATAAATATATTGGTGAGGATGGGCGTTGGCATTACAAATATTTATTAGATAATTATATTCAACTAAATAAATGGCAACGATTATCATTAGATTTTATTATTGCGATTTTAGAACATATTACATCGAAAAAAACTTATAAAAATATTTTATCAGTGTTTCCAAATATGGAAATTTCAGAGCGAACAATTTCAAATATTGTTAAAAAATATAATATTAAAGAATTAATCAATGAATCATTTAATCTACAATATAAGATTCCAGATATTAGTAAATATAAATATATTTATATTTTAACCGATGATACCTGAGAAGACTTATTAGTTAATAAGCAATCTAATGAATGTCGCTATCGCTTAGTAACTTTTCATATTGGGAAAGATGCAAGGGGACGTTTATTAAATAAACGACAATTTTATTGATCTGTTCCAAAAGGTGCTAAAATAAATACTAAGAAATTTGTCCGAGAAGTTGCTAGGCAATTACTTAAATTTTATGGAGCAACCTATAAAGAAAAAGAACTATTTTTATGTGGTGATGGAGCTGGGTGAATTAAAATTACGGCACAAGAATTAAAATCTAACTATGTCTTAGATTATTTTCATTTATCACAGTATATTCACAAGGCATTTAATAAAAAACGTCATTTGCATCCGAATTATAGAAATTTATTTGATATATTAACAACCAAAATTAAAACCGAAATTTTAAATGGCGATGTAGCTAAAGTTATTACTTTTTTATCTGATTTTAAAAAAATTACAGAATATTCTGACGAATTTAAAATTGATTCTGAACATTATAATAAGCTTATTAGATATTTAAAAAACCAGCAAAAAGGGATTGAAAGTTATCGTCATAAGGGTTATATTGGTTCTTGTTCTGAAGCAATGATTTCTCATTCAATTAAGGCATATATGGGGTATGGAGCTAAAATTTATAAATATGAATCTTTTAATGTTATTTTAGATTTAGCAATGGCAAAAACAAATGGTTTAGATCCTTTAAAAGTGTTAAAAGATAATATTATTGCTTATCATGAACAAGAAATTAAATATTATCGCCAAAATATTTGAAAATGATATAAACATTGGAAAAAAGATTATTAAAAGGTTTATGGACGAACAATTGATTTTCCAATTTTACGCTATAAACGAACAAAAATGCAAGATATCATTAAATTCTTTATCAATAAAAATTAGATTCAAGAAATTTACTTTAGGTAGTTAAAGAAATATTTTAAAAATATTTTTATTTTGTTGCTGCATAAAGTTATAAATTGGGTAAAATAAAAATAACTAAATAAGAAAAAAGACTTTTAGTCTTTTGTTTGAAGGATAATTGTTGTTATCCCAGATAAAATTTACTGTTAAAAGTTCCAATTATTTCTTTCCATCTTTTCTTAATAATTACTAATTTTATTTTGCTTATTTTTTTAAAACAATTTATAATATATTAGGAATAAACAAGAAAAAGAAAGGAATGTTATAATGGCATTACAATATAAGCGTGTTTTATTAAAATTGTCTGGTGAAGCATTAGGAAATCCTGCTGATTTGTATGATTCAAAGAGAATTCATGATATTGCTAGACAAATTGTTAAACTACAAAAAGAAGGACTGCAAATTGCAATTGTTGTTGGTGGTGGCAATATTTGGCGCGGTAATCGTGCTGATAGTATCAATATGAATCCGATTAGTGCGGATTATATGGGAATGTTAGCAACGATAATGAATGCATTAGCATTAGAAGCAGTTTTAAAATATGAGGGAAGTGAGAATGTTATTGTAACTTCAAAAATTCAGGTTCCAGAAGTAGCATCGCCATATTTATTTAAAAAAGCAAAAGCTGGTTTAGAAAAAGGGGCAATTGTTATTATGGCTGGTGGAACTGGTCAACCAAAATTTACAACTGATACTGCAGCAACAATTCGAGCAATTGAAATTGATGCTGATGTTATGTTAATGGCAAAGAATGGTGTTGATGGCATTTATGACAAAGATCCGCGTGAAAATTCTGATGCAATTCGATTTGATAATATTAGTTTAAATGAACTACAAGAAAAACAATTAAAAGTGATGGATTTAACAGCATCAAGTTTAGCAATGGAAGATAATGTTAAAATTGTTGTTTTTGATATTAATGAACCAGATAATATTTATAAAGCAGCACACGGAAGTGCTCGTTCAACAGTTGTTACAGGAGGGAAAAAATAAATGTCACAAGAAATTATTAACCAAACAAAAGAGAAGATGACAAAAGTATTAGAGTCATTTGAAAATGAATTAGTAAAGATTCGGACAGGTCGTGCTAATCCAAATATGTTAGCTCATATTATGATTGATTATTATGGAACACTAACTCCAATTCAACAATTGGCAAACATTATGGTTCCTGAGGCGCGCCAGTTAGTAATTAAACCTTATGATCGAGGAACAATTAGTTTAATTGTTACAGCAATTAATAAGTCGGATTTGGGATTATCACCAAATTCAGAAGCAGATTTAATTCGTTTAAATATCCCTGCTTTAACAGAAGAACGTCGTAAAATGTTAGTAAAAGATATGTGAAAAGAAGTTGAACATTTTAAAATTGCGGTTCGTAATGAACGTCGTGATAGTAATGAACAAATTAAAAAAGATGCTAATTTAACTGATGATGACAAAAAATATTACGAAGGTGAAATTCAAAAATTAACAGATAATTTTATTAAAAAGCTTGATGAAAAAGGGACATTAAAAGAAAAAGAACTAATGGAAGTATAAACTTTCATTTTTTATTATGTTAGATATAATAGACTTCTTGCATTACTTGTTAAAAAATTGCAAATATTTGT
>NZ_JXYY01000080.1:0-3601 GCF_016082235.1 Spiroplasma sp. hyd1 | reverse complement strand
TTTTTACAAATATTTGCAATTTTTTAACAAGTAATGCAAGAAGTCTATTATATGCTTGAATTGGGGGAAAAGTTGAAACAATGACAAACAAAAAATTAAAACATTTAATGATGCGAATTCATTTTTATGGTTCTGGAAATTATGCTGCCACTGGTAGTAGACCATGAGGGAGAATAGTTTCTGGTGATATCTTAAACATTATATGATGATAAAAAAATAAAAGTTGAAGTTAACTTCAACTTTTATTTTCGGTTTTTTTGATAATTATAAACTGATGTTAAAACACAACTTTGTGGTGCGTATCTGGTTAATGCTTTAACCATCTTATTCACACTTCCTGTGATAATGTAATTTTTTCGTTTTGTTTTTAAACCACGCATTAAACTTTTTCGAGCATATGTTGCTGTTTTCATTACTTTTACTGTTGAATGATATTTTGCCTCTTTTTGATTACTGCTTCGATTTCAAAAATCTGTTTTCAACGGACCTGGACACAAGGTAATTACCCGAACAGGGGATTTTGTTTTCTTTAACTCAGTATTAATTGCAACCCCTAAACTTCAGACATAAGCTTTTGAAGCATAATAACTGGCAAAAACAGGAGCAGGAGTAAAGGCTGCTAAACTACCAATATTTAACACACGACCCTTATTTTGATCAATAAAACGCTGCACAAATAATTTTGTTAAAATATGTAACGCCTTGATGTTTAAATCAACCATATTCATTTCTTGTTCTAGACTTGATTCATTAAAATAACCTCATACCCCATAACCAGCATTATTAATTAACAACGTAACATTTTCTGCTTTTACATCAGCAAAAAACTGATAAGGATTATCTAAATTACTTAAATCATAATTTATCATTTTGATTCCTTGGTCGGGGTACTTTTCATGCAAAATAGCAAGAGATGTTGTATCACGAGCAACAGCAATAACATTATAACCAAGTTTTAATAACTCTTCACAATAACAATATCCCAAACCTTTACTAGCTCCTGTTACAACCGCTCATTCTGAATTATTTATTATTTTTTTAGCCACTTTGATTTTGGTCACTTTCTAATTTTGGTTTTTTAATCACGGTCATATCAAATAATGCTTTTCGATTTAAGTAAATGTAATTTCCAGCTGCTAATAATGATAAAACTGTTGCTAAATACATTGGAATCATAATAATTTGATTTACTCACCCAAATTCATCTCATTGTCCCGTTTTTAAACTTTGCCCACCAAACATACGAAAACCAATAAAGAATAAGATTATCATTCCAAACATTTCAACTGCTGCTCGAACACGCCCTAATTGATTAGCTGCCATTATTACTTTTTGTGACGCTAAAATTTGACGAACAACATCAATTACAAAGTCACGAGCAATTAAAACCACTGTCATTCAAACAGGAATAATATTTGCACAAGCAAAAACAATTAAAACAGTATTTGTTAATAATTTATCGGCAATTGAATCAAAAAACTTTCCAAAAGTAGTAACTTGATTATAACGACGAGCAATATAACCATCTAATAAATCAGTTAAACTAGCAACAATAAATAATATTCCAGCAATTAAATAACTAATTGGTAACGAATAGGTCACATTAGGTCCATTAATTGTTAACCATTGGTCTCAACCATGATATAGTGATGTTCCTGGAAACGGAACAATTCCCATGAGCACAATAATAATTGGTATTAAAAAAATTCGAATTAATGTAATACGATTAGCTCAATTCATTTTAAGTCCTCTTTTCTAACGATATTCTTTCTCTGACAATTTAATATTACTTACATATTATATTATATTATATTATATAAATGTATAATATTAAAGAAAGTTTTTGAGGTGAACAATGAAAATGACACAAAAATTAATTCAATTATTACAACAAAAACAATTAACAATCGCAGCATATGAATCAATAACGGGTGGTCTTTTTAGTCATCTGTTAACAAATATTCCTAATGCTAGTCAAGTTTTCCTAGGAAGTATTGTTACTTATACCAATGATGTTAAAGTTAACATTGGTCATGTCTCAGCAGCGATTATCACTCAATATGGGGTTGTCTCAAAACAAACCGCAGAAGCAATGGCAATTGCTTGTCAAAACCAATTTAACAGCGATCTTGCTGTTAGTTTTACTGGTAATGCTGGTCCTGGTAAATTAGAACAATTACCAATTGGAACCATCTTTGCCACAATTGTCTATCAAAATCAACCAACGACAGTTGAATTATCATTAAATCCAACTTGACCACGAGAAAAAATAAAACTTATTGCCGCTGAAACAATTATTAACCATCTTTTACAAATTATTTTAAAATAAAAAAGGAATCATTAATTAAAATAGATAAAACTAAGTAGGAAGGAGCGTTACAAATGGAAGAAGATAATAAAACAAATTCTGATAATACCAAGACTATTGATCAAGATGAAATCTTACAAAATGTAATGAAAGAAATTGAAAAAGCATATGGTAAAGGTGCCATTATGAAATTGGGAAATAAAAGTAACTTAACCATTGAAGCAATTTCAACAGGTAGTTTATTACTTGATGAAGCAATTGGTGTTGGTGGATATCCAAAAGGACGAATTATTGAGATTTTTGGACCAGAATCATCTGGAAAAACAACATTATCATTACATGCCATTGCTGAAACACAAAAAGGGGGGGGAAGAGGGGCTTTTATTGATGCCGAACATGCTTTAGATCCAAATTATGCAAAAAAATTAGGTGTTAACATTGATGAATTAATTATTGCCCAACCTGATTCTGGTGAACAAGCATTAGATATTCTAGAAACCCTTGTTAAATCAAATGCAATTGATTTAGTTGTGATTGATTCAGTTGCAGCATTAGTCCCAAAAGTAGAATTAGATGGGGAAATGAGTGATGTTACCATTGGGGCACAAGCTCGTCTAATGAGTAAAGCGTTACGAAAATTAAATGGTGTAATTAATAAAACAAATTCCATTGTTATTTTTATTAATCAAATTCGTGAAAAGATTGGCGTTTTCTTTGGAAGTCCCGAAACAACAGCCGGTGGTCGTGCCTTACGATTTTATGCTTCCGTTCGCTTAGATGTTCGCCGAACAGAAACGTTAACTACCGCTGGGATCGCCACTGCGAATAAAGTCAAAATTAAAGTTGTAAAAAATAAAGTTTCACCACCCTTTAAAACAGCAATCGTTGATATTAACTATAATGAAGGAATTGATAAATATTATGAATTAATTGATTTAGCAGTGAAATATGATATTTTAGAAAAAACAGGAGTATGATATGCTTATCAAAATAATAAATTAGGACAAGGTCGCGAACAAGTAAAAGAATATCTTAAAATGAATCCACCTGTTTTTGATGAAATTTATCACCAAATTATAAATAATTTTACAATTAAAACTGAACAAAATTAGATAATAACATATTTTTCAAATAAACAATTGTATTTTTAATAAAAATATTAATAAATTAAGCAGATAAAATTCTGCTGATAGGAGAGCACAAGTAATGAAGAAATTACTAGCTATTAAAAATTGTTACTTTATCAGTTGCGGGTGAAGTTGCTTTAACAATATATTAGACTTCTTGCATTAC
>NZ_JXYY01000077.1:0-3741 GCF_016082235.1 Spiroplasma sp. hyd1 | reverse complement strand
TTGAAAAGAATAAAAGGACCTATAAGTCCTTTTTTAAATTAATCGTACAAATTTCATAAATATAATATATTTATAAAAAACCCATTAGTTATAGCAATATTTGACATCAAGATATGCAAACTGTTTATCAAATTACANNNAATAATAATAATAATAATAATAATAATCAATTTATTAGGAAATATTAAACACCCTACTGTAAAAGATATTAATTTAATTAAATTACAAATTAACAAGCATAGTAAAATTGGCGATACTGTATTAGATCCTTTTTTAGGAAGTGGTACTACTGCTATTGCTTGTGAACAACTTAATAGAAAATGAATTGGAATTAAAATAAACGAAAAATATTATAATGTTGCAAAGGAGCGATTAAAATATGTACAACCAACATTATTCTATTAAAATAAAATGTAATGAATGTAATAAAAATATTAATCACGGTAATATTGTTGCTAAAAATAATAAAGTAATGCATTATCTTTGTTATAAAAAAGATAAATAAAAATGAAACCTAAAAAACAACAAGTTGTAATTAGAAATATTAATGTTTATCTTAACAAAGAACAAGAAAAAGTATGAAATGCATTACCTGATTTATATACTAATAGTCAAAAAATACAACACTTTATTAACTATTATATTGTAAATAATAAAGGAGATAAAGATAATGAATAATTATATTTTATGTTATCGAACAGAAAAAGGTAATCGCCCATGTAAAAATCCGCGTGGTGAATATATAATTGGAATTGATAAACAAGATGTAGATATTAATTCAACTGAATACTGAGAATATTATAAAAATAATTATGGAGAAAATAATTTAGTTATTTGTAAAGTTAAAAATTTAGACTTAATATTAGAANNNAAAAAATAACCTTAATTGGTTATTTTTTAAATTTAATAATTAACTTACCAATTTTCTTTTAATTTTTAAATTCCTAATTTTTTATAAAGTATTATATTTTGAATTATATCTGTATCAAATTTTCCAAATATTATATTTCCATATTCAGTACTTATTTTTACACTTAAATTATCATCTAGTGTTGGTATATATCTTGTTCATTCAACACTACCGTTATAATTTAAAGGTGTTTCAATAGGAGTAGTTAAAGTATCATTCTGTTGATACTTATAAATTACTCATAATTTATATTGATATTTTGTTTTATCAAAACCTTTAATATTATATGTGAGTGCCTTTGGATTAAAATCACTAGTATCAACTACTTCTCAATCATTACCAGTATTAATAGGAATATCACCATTACCTAATAATGAATTACCATTAATAGTTTTAATATTTACACCACTTACTAATTTATCTTGTTTAAGAATAATATCTTGCGATGTTTTAACAATATACTTATTATTTTCTTTATCAATATAATTTTTATCTAAATCACTATCTTTAATAACGTCAGTTGGTATATCACCACCTTGTTTTGCTTTTCAAATTCCATTATCATTATAAATAGTATCATTATCAAAAGGTACTGATAATTCATTATTAGAATTATATACTATTGATTTATTATCAATTTTTATATTTTTTAAGTAATTATCAATATATTTTGCTAATAATTCTTGTGATATTTCAATTTGTCATATACCACTTTTTTCAGTATCTACTCAAGGAATAATAGATAAAGTATTAGATCTAAATATACTATTTTTTCATACATATTTAGCATCTGCTTCACTTAACATAATTGGTCTATCTTTATGATTAGTATCAGTACGACCAAATCATGTATGATATTCATTTTTAAAACCATAATTATCAGGGTTTATTTTAGTTATAGCTTGTGATTTATAAAACTTTGCTTTTTCTAATAAACTAATAACATCAGGTGAAAATTCTATCTTAATATTACTAGGATATGTATAACTTGCTACACTATCGCTACTATTCTCACCACCACTAGAATATTCAATTCCAGTTCTTATTAAATATTGAGTTTGTAAACAACAAGCAATTTTTACATAATTAATGCGTTTTTTATCAATTTCACTATTTGGGTCAAGTAAAGGAAACTCAGTTTCTAAACGATAACCACAAATACTATCTAATTGTAAACTTGCTCTTGTAATACCCTCAATTAAATAATTTGAAATATTATCATCATAAAGTTTTTACCATATTGTGCTACTAATTTATCAAAACCCTCTCAATTTTTAAACTCTTCTAATGTTATTAATTTAAAACTTTCTAATTTTATTACCATAATTTCACCTCTATGCACCACCATTATAAACAAAAAAAGTCTTTTTTAGACTTTAATTGTTTTATTAGATAATTTAATATCTTTTTTAGAAATTGATTTTTTAGCTCTTTGAACTTTAACAATTTGATTAAACTCATCTTGACTAATAGATTTATTTGTTTCTAATGTTTGTGCTCATTCTGTATTACCAAGCCCCAAAGTATTAGCAGTTTGAATTAAACCTAAATGAATAGCATCTAATGTTTCTTGTCCGACTACTTTATTTGTAGACTCTTTAAGTTTATTTTTAGATACTTTTTTAATTAAAAGTTCCAATCCTTTATAACCTAAAATACCTACAAAACAAGCACCAGCACCAATACCAACTAAGATTTCATAACTCATATTTTATTTTCCTTTCTTAATTTTACGACACCATCTTAACATCAACACAAAAATAATCAACAATAAATAAAGGTATTTACATTTATTTATATTTTTATATAATTTAACTAATAAAGAAAGGGTGTCGGAAATGAAAAAAATAAATAATAAAATAAATAATAAATTATTTTCTATTGTATCTTATTTAATTAATAATCATAAAATTACTGAACCAGTAAAATTGCAAAAAGTTTTATATTTTTTATATTTAGATTATTTAAAACAATATGATGAAAAATTATTTGAGGATGAATTTGAAGCATGAGTTTATGGACCAGTGTTAAGAAAAGTTTATTATCATTTAAGATATGTAGGAATAAATTTTGATGAATATGAAAATTTTAAAGAAAATAAATATATTTATACTAAAATAGCCCCCCTAGAAGATAAAAAAATAATAAAATTTATAGATGAAAAAATAGAAAAATATAAAAATAAAGATACCTTTGTTTTGGTTGAAGAAGCACATAATACTGAACCTTGAATAAATGCAAGAAAAGGACTAGAAAGACATGAAACATCAAGAGAAAAAATAAAGTTTTCAGACATGGAAAAATTTGTTAAAAATGAAAGTAATAGTTGATAGCAGTTTATATAAAGAAAATTGCATATTTTATGAAATAGATTATGAAAATAAAATAATATTCACTTTCAAAACTGATGATAAAATAGTTAATAAAATTACTAAAAAATATAATGATTTTATTAATAAAATGAAAAAAGGAAAAAATATAAATAAATTGAATTCTAATTTTGTTTCAAATAAGGATATTGAACATAGACGTTTAATTTATGAAATTTTAGGAAGATTAGGAATTGATGAAGACTTAATTGAACAAGAAATTTATGAAAATTTAATTTATAAAATAGAAGTGTGAAAACAAATAAGAATGTTTTTTCTTTGTGAAAATACAATAGAAAAAATAATTATAAAACCATTATTTTTAGACTTAAATCACGTAATTTTTAATGATAATAATTTTATTAAAAATTATAATATTTGTTGAATATGTAAAGAAAAAATATGTAAATGGATGGGTTAAAATAAATTGGACAACAATAATGTGGAGTAAGGATTATAATT
>NZ_JXYY01000076.1:0-3865 GCF_016082235.1 Spiroplasma sp. hyd1 | reverse complement strand
CTTGTTACTAAATTATTTGCTGTTTGATTTTGATATCAATCTTGTCTAGAAATATGATTTGTCAAATCAAACTGTTGTAATAAATTTTGAACATATAATAAATTTTGTAATTCTCGTTCACCAAATAATTGAATAAATCGCGCTCTAAATTCTTCATTATTATTTCTTACTGGTAATAAATAAGCTGTTGCTACAGATCAAAACAAACAACTACCATCGTGAAGAACATCATAACTATCATAATTTAATAAAGATTGAATATTTATTTTAAAGGGTAAATTATTTTTATTGCTAATATCTATATTATTAAATTTTTGAATTAATGAATTAATTTTTTCTAAACTAGTGTTATTTTCTTTTTTATTCAAAGAAGGATACTCTGATTCAAAAGAAATATTATTAATTTTAATATTTGTTAATAAAATTGAAAATATATTTTTTGACATTTCATAAATTAATGAAAAACCAGGGTAATCAACTTTATCAGCAATTTTATCTAATAAGACTGAATAAAGAGAAAATCAATCGCTTGGAGAAAGAGATAAATCTGTGCCAGGGTTATTAATTTCGAAAATTTCTTTTTCTATATTCTGTACTATATTTTTTAAATCATAAAGATCATTTTTAATTTCTTGAATTTCTTTAATTATATTAATACTTAATTCTTGTATTTTTCATTCAAGTTCTATTATTCTTAAAAGTCCATCAAAATCTCTTATATAGCTTTTTAATATTTCTTTTTCTTGATTTCTATAGATTCATTTTTGGTTTTCGTTACTACTATCTATAATTTTTAATTTTTTAGGAAGATTATCAACATAATCTTTTAAATGAGATTCTCATTTTTTGTACATTGAATCATTTTTAATTTTATCTTCAAGTTCTTTTAATGTTTTTTTTGAAATAAAATACAACATAGGTTTTAAAATAATTTTTGGATAACCACTTTTGCTATCAATTTTAATCTTTATTTTAGCGGAAGAATTTTTTGTAAAATGAGAATATAAAGTTTTTTCAAAAACATTTAATTCTGATATTTTTAATTTTGGATATTGATTTTGAAGAGCATCAAGGATTGATTTATCATCTTCATTATCAATTATTTCTAAAATTATTTCTTTTTTATTAAAATCTTTAAAATCATTTTTTAATGTATTTATTATATTATTATCATCATAATTACTGCTAACATAAACTTCTTCATATTTATCATCATTATCATCTTCAATATTTGAAGAAAAATAATAAATATCTAGTACTGTCGTGTAAAAGCTACGGCGCATTTCAAATTCTAACTCACGTAAAACATCTTTGTATATGAAATTACTATTAGAATTACTCCCGCCAACAATAATATCATATGGTTCAATTTTAAATAAAATTCGTATTCTTCTTGTTTTGTCACTGTTTTCTCATTTACTATTTATTTTTTGAAAATTATTGTATAACATACGACCTAATTCATTAAAACTTAAACTATATTTTGTTTTTGTTGATTCTAAAATAGAATATTCTTCTTTAAAATTTATATGTTTGTTGTTTTTGATAAAATTTGGAAATTCATTTTCTATTTTATTTCTGAATCTTGTTGAAAAATCTTCTTCGTTATAACTGCTATTATATAAATTAATAATTTCTCTTCAAAAAATAGGTGTTAATTTTATAAAAAAACATTTAAATTTTTTAAAAAATAACATACTGCTTTCTTTTACTTCTCCAATTACATTGTTTGTATAAATAGATTTTTCAAATTCATCATCATTTTGTCTTTTATTTCTAATTAATTTTTCTAAATTATTTGTTTGTTGATAATTAAATTTATTATTTAATTTTTGTTGTTTTTCATAAGGACTAACCGCAATCACTGAAGGTATTACATTTCCAGTTATCATAATTGTTCCTAATAATCCTAAAAGTTTTTTCATTTTGTATATTTCCTTTTCATTCTGTTACAAAATAAATTTAATTAAAATAAATTTTCAACAAAAGTGAAAATTTATTAGTTTTCAAAATACAATTTGACAAAACAGTATTATTTTGTTAATTTATAATTATGAAAATATAAATTTTTGTGAGTTGTATTTTCATTTTTTATTTTACTTTGCTAATAACCCAAATTTATATTTAGGCAAATTGATTATAGCATCAAAAATATTAAAAAGAACAAAAAATTTTTCTTGATTTTATTAATTTTTATATCAAATTCAATTTTGGGCGAGCGGTTGATTTTCTTAAATTTTTGTGATAAAATGACTTACAAGTTAAAAAATATTTTGAAATTATTTCAAACAAATTTTGGAACCTTTATAAAATTCTTCGCTTAACGCTTAGAATTTTTCCCAAGGATTTTGAAAAGCGCGGCAAAAGTTTTTTTAAACTTTAAGGCATTTTTCAAAAAACTTATGGAAATCACCGCGAGCCCAGTTTGAGATATAATTACTAAAAACGAAGGTGATATGTGATGTTTGGCTTTGATTGAAATGCTGTAATTTCTCTAAAATATGAAGTTGATAATTTGCAAATTATCAACGGTTTACTACAAAAAGATAAGAAATTGATTAGTATTCTTGTAAAATACTTAGAACAACTTCAACCGAATATTTTAACATAATCCCAAGAAAAAACCCTTATAAAATAAGGGTTTTTTCTTGCTTGTTTTGCAATTGTCGTTTGTGGCGCATTGAGTGTTGTTTTCGCGGGTAAATGGTAATAAAGACTTGATTTTGATTAACTTTATTGTATAATACTATTAATACTAAATATAGTATTAATAGTATAGATATATAAAGACTTGATTTTGATTAACTTTATTGTATAATACTATTAATACTAAATATAGTATTAATAGTATAGAAAGGGAACAGTATGCCTAATAAAGTAAATAAATTAATAAAGGAAACTATAAATAATAATGATATATACAAAAATAATTCTAGTTTTAAAAATGTTAAAGAATTTAAAAAAATGGATGAAATTAATGTTATGCCAAGGATGCTATGCGATGTGGAATTAGTACAAAAATTTAGAAATTTAGCAAAACAAAAACAGTGAACAAACACAACTCTTATGAATAATATTTTAAGAGATTATTTTGATAGATTGGAGAATAGTAAAAATGAAGATGATTAGTTTTGCAGTAAAAAAAGGTGGGGTAGGCAAAACGACATTATGCAAAAATGTTGCCTATAAATTAGCTATTGATGGGGCAAAAGTCTTATTGATTGACCTTGACCCGCAAGCAACCTTATCATCTAATTTTTCTAACAATAATTATGATTATAAAAAAAATATTATACCTTTAATTACAAACCCAAGTTTAATAACTATTGATAAAATTATTCAATCAACAAAATATAAAAACATTGATATTATTGTTGGCGGAGAAGAAATAAATTCAACAACAACTTTAATAAATACTTTTTATAAAAGTGAAAAAGATAAATATTTATTTTCTGATTTAATTTATGAAATTAATGAAAAAATATTTGATAGTTATGATTATATTTTGATTGATTACCCACCAACAATACAAGAACTAGCAATTAGTTTTTTGATGTTATCTGATTTAATAATTGCACCATTAACTGATGATGGTGGTTGTTATAAAGGGGTGTTAGATTTAAAAAATACTTTAAATCATATTGCTAAAATTATTAATAAACAACCACCAAATATTAAGATTTTACTAAATAATGTAAAAAATAATGATGTTACAGAAACCATTTTGGAATGATTAAAAAATGATAATCTTACTCAATATTTATTAAAATGTGATATTAAACATTCTGATACGTTTTCAAAAAATACCGTTAAATTAGATACAATATGAACCAACCCTACATATTGGCGGCAAAAGCAAGCATAC
>NZ_JXYY01000115.1:0-1267 GCF_016082235.1 Spiroplasma sp. hyd1 | reverse complement strand
AAATATTAAATTTTTAAATAAAAAACATAATTAATTAAAATTATATTTTTCTATTAGTATCTTTTTTACAAATATTTGCAATTTTTTAACAAGTAATGCAAGAAGTCTAATATAANACAGATAAAATCAAAAAATTAACAGATTCTTTTTTAAGCAAAGCAGATATTAATTTAGCAATTAAATTTAAAACAGAATTTAGTACTTATAAACAACTACAAAGTTATTTAAAAATAGAACAACAAAATTACTGACAAAATTTATTGAATAATATTTGTCAACAATACCAAAATAATTTAAAGCAAATTATTTTATTGTTTTATAATTTTGTTGCTAATATTTGAAATAAAACAAATATCAGTGAAATTTTACAAAAAATAGAAATTAAAAATGTGATTGATGATGATAATAATGTCTTAGGACAAACAAATAATCACCAAACTATTTTAATAAACAAAAAGATTTTATCTTGTGCGTTTGAAAAAACAGTAAATAGTGAATGACACAAAGGACAATTTACAACCAATAACTTTCTACATATTTTAATCCATGAATTAGGACATATCTTTTATTTTTATGATTGAGAAACATTTAAAATTAATCATATTTTTTATTTAAAGCAATTTTTAGGACAGAAAATTAATAATTTAAATAAATTTTCAGAACTAAACAAAGAAAAAGTGGTAAAGATATTTGCCAACAGTAATTATGGATTGAGCAATGATGAAGAGTTATTGGCAGAGGGCTTTGCATATTGGTTATTAACAAAACAAAATATGCAAACAAAAATATGAGAATTTTGAAACGAATACTTTACAAGTTATTTACCACAAATAAGAGATAAAAAAAGAAAAGAAGTGTAAATAATGTTAAACACAATAATTGGAATGATGGGAACAATTGCTGTAATCGGATTGTTTGGTTGTTTATGAAAGTTTCTTGGTATTAAATTTCAAAAAATGAAAAAACAAATTCAATCAACTAAATACAAAAAAATTTGCCGAATAATATTATATGTTAGTATAAGTTGTTTTGCGTTATTTTTGTTAGTAATTGGATTGTGAATTGGATTAATATATCCAACTTTGAAATAAAATAAAAAAACATTCATATTTTTAATATTTGTTTTTCGAATTGGCAATTATTTAACTGGGATATATTTTTTCTTAACAAATTTAATATATTTAATTAAAAATTACAATACGAGTAAATGATTAATTTGATTTGTTATTATGCTTATTCATTTTATAATTTTTTATTTTATAGACTG
>NZ_JXYY01000114.1:0-1279 GCF_016082235.1 Spiroplasma sp. hyd1 | reverse complement strand
ATTATCTTAGTGAAAATTAAATATATCTTAATAATAAACAGCAATTAAAGTAAAATTGCTGTTTATTATTTTGTCAAAATAGAAAGGAAAA
Source organism: Spiroplasma sp. hyd1 (assembly GCF_016082235.1). Taxonomy (NCBI): domain Bacteria; kingdom Bacillati; phylum Mycoplasmatota; class Mollicutes; order Entomoplasmatales; family Spiroplasmataceae; genus Spiroplasma; species Spiroplasma sp. hyd1. The sequence continues at coordinate 1,188 of NZ_JXYY01000114.1, read as the reverse complement.
ATTAAAGTGAATGAAGAAATTACTTAGTTTATTATCTATATTATCGTTGTCTTTTGTAAACACGGTGAATTTAATTAGTTGTGGTAATATCTTTAATAACAAAACACATTTACCACCATCTAATTTAGAAAATGTTTTAAAAGTTAATTCAGAAACAAATATTGATTTAGAAAAAATATACTTGCCCCACTCTGTTTTAATACAACAGCGAGGATATAAAGGAACTTTTTTTAATAAATAGACTTCTTGCGATACCCTTTTTTATTAAAATATTATTATAAAATATAATTTATGAGGACATAAAAATATGAACAATAATAAATTTAATACTCTTAATGATAGAGAATGGTTAAGATTAACAGGAATAAAAAAATCCACTTTTAATAAAATGTTAGATATTTTAAAAGTTGCTGAAATAGAAAAATTTAAAAAAGGTGGTAAAACTAATAAATTATCATTAGAAAATAGATTATTGATGACTTTATTATATTGACGAGAATATCAGACTTATTTTCATCTTGGTAAAAGTTTTGATATTAGTGAGGCTAATTGTTATCGTAATATTAAGTGAATTGAAGATATTTTAATTAAAAACTCTGATTTTCAACAACTTGCTGGTAAAAAAGCACTAATAAATGATTATTTTAATGATAAAACTATTATTATTGATGCTACCGAAACTCCAATCCAACGCCCAAAAAAAGACAAAAACAATCTTATTCTGGTAAAAAGAAAAAACACACGATCAAAACACAAGTAATTATCGAACAAGAAACCAAAAAAATTATTGCAACAAGTTTTTCGCTCGGAAAAAAACATGATTATGCTTTATTTAAAGAATCAAAAATCCCAATTTTAAAAAATACCAAATTAATAGTTGATAGTGGTTATCAAGGAATACAAAAAAATCACAATAATGTTCTAATACCTACAAAGAAAACAAAGAAAAACCCTTTAAACAAAGAACAAAAGCAATATAATAGACTAGTTTCAAAAATGAGAATTATTATTGAAAATATTTTTGCTATTCTTAAAAAATTTAAAATTATTACAGAAAAATATCGTAATCGAAGAAAAAGATTTGGTTTAAGATTTAATTTAATTGCCTCAATTTATAATTTACAATTATTATATTTAACATAAAATATTTATTTAAAATTAAATAATTTAAATAATAAATTAATTTTT
>NZ_JXYY01000133.1:0-741 GCF_016082235.1 Spiroplasma sp. hyd1 | reverse complement strand
CCCTTGAAAATGAAAATTTACGCTTAAAAAAAGAAATTTTAGAAATGGAACTAAAATTAAAAGAAGCAAATAGAGAAAGATAAATTGTATCAAATATCAACTTATCAAAATTTAATTTAGAAAAGGAGATATATTTTGTTTATGTATGAAAAAGGAAATAAAGTTATTGTAAAAATAACAAATATCACTCCCTATGGTGCTTTTTGTAGAGCAGAAAGAGCTGATGGTTTAATCCATATTAGTGAAGTTTCAGATTACTTTGTTAAAGATATTAAAGATTTTTTTGATGTTGGTGATGAAATTGAAGTTGAGATACTTGATTTTGATTTAGTTAGGAAACATATTAAATTAAGTTATAAAAATTGTCACCCTGAGTTATTAAAAACTTATGATAATGAAATTCAAGAGATAAAAGCAGCTTTTAAAAACTTAAATAAAAATCAAAATAAAACAGAAAATATTAAAAATATTAGTAAGACAAATGAAAACGAATAAATTAGTAAAAGTAATTAAATGTAAAGTAAAGGGAGAAAAATATGTTAGAAATTTGTTGTTCTAATAGAATTAAACAACAAGAGAATAAGAAAAAATATAAAAAGTAAAGGAGTTAAATTAATAAATGAATTATTTTGAAAATAAAAAAACAATTCCTAGATTTATTAAAAATAAAATTACTTTTATTAAAGTAATTTCGTTTTTTCAAATATTATTTTCTTTATTTTTATTCTTGTTTTTATCTTT
>NZ_JXYY01000006.1:0-36956 GCF_016082235.1 Spiroplasma sp. hyd1 | reverse complement strand
TATTATATACAAGTTAATATTTCCTTTTTAATTTAATCAATAAATACCCTAAACTAGTTTAGGTAAATTAATTCTATCATAAACATTTAAAATAGCAATGGTTTTTAAATAAATCTTAATTGCTACGAATATGTTTAAAATTATAAAAATAAACATATAATTTAATATCATTTGTTACTTCATTGATACTTTGATATTCATCAGATAAAACATAAAATGAACCTAAAAATTAGGTTCATTTTAATAACATATTAATTATTTTGTTAATATTTTATTGATAAAATTCATTTTGATAGGTTTTAATAAACTCTCACGCTGTAACCGCATCCCAGTTAACTGATCAAGTCATCATTCCTTTTAAATAAATGTTTTGTTCTTTTAATAAGTCTGTTGCCTTTTTAATATCATGCTGTTTAACTTGTCCATTTGCTGCGGCATCATTATTTGCTGGTAGTCCTAATAATTTATCAGCTGGAATTTGATAAAAATTATCTTCTCCTTGCACAATATATTTTGCAATTAAATATAAGAATTCTGCTTTATATTTAGCATCATTTTGTGTTAACCATCAGCCATTAAAACCTAACGCTTCTTGTTCTTCTAGCGGAACATTAACACCATCACCAGCTTGGTTATAAAATTGTGGACTAACAAAATCAAGATAATCACCTATGGTTTTTAAATATGGTAAATATTTCCCTTGACTTGAATTTGTTCGTAAATATGGGAATTCTGGAGCCATTGTAATTAAAAACTCCTTGTTATTTTTTGCATAATGGTCTTTAAGGCCCATTAAAACTTGCGGAATAATATATTCATTTTCGCCATCTGCAATTGCTGCTTGCTCTAAATCAATATCAATTCCATCGAATCCAAACATACTTACTAAATTCATAATTTCTTCTGTAAAAGGTTGTAAATCAGCAATTTTTAAGTCAATATGTGCATCAGCACCGCCTAATGATAAAATGACTTTTTGACCACGTTCTTGCACTAATTTAACTTGATTCGTAAAATAATTATTTTTTTCAATTTGAGTAAACTGCGATTTATGTGGTACTTCTGGAATGAAAGTTGGAATTTCACCAATTTTATATGATTTCATAAATGAAACATTTGAAACATTAATAAAATCATATTCCTGCGGAACATTAGCTAAATCAAGGTACTTGGCTGTTCCACCTTGATATCCAGCACCATTATCTCAATTGTGTCAGTAACCAACTAGAATTGGTTTATGTTCTTGTGAACTATGATTAGTGGTAAGATTATTATTTGCTAATGATAACGGAGCATTTGTTACTAACGTCAAAGTACTCAACAATGATATTAAACCATTCATAATGATCACACCTTTCATTGTATAGTATTTTCAACTGTTTTCCCTACCTTTATTTTACTAACAAAAAATAAAAAAGTAAATAATAAAATCTTTTTAAATTCAAAAAGGTTATAATTATTTACTTCCAACAAAAAATATTGTTGTTTTTAATGCCCCAAGAAGGTCTTTTAAATTATGCTTGTCAACGTAGTTTTCAACCAGCAACCCCAATATAAACCCCAATTAGTCCTAACGAAACCCCTAGGTAAATTCCATAAGTTGGCGTAAAGACAAAATCTTGTCCACTTCATGTTTTTAAGAAGGGATCCATTGTATATTTAAATGGATTAATATAAGTAACATATTTTAAAACATCACTACCATTAATTAATTCTGCCGGAATAAAAGCTCCACTTAAGAAAGCAATTGGCATAAAAATAACATTTGACCCAGCAATAAATGATGTTGTTGATTTAAAAATTGACGATAACATCATTCCTAATGAAATTGTTGAAATAAAAACTAAAACAACAAATGGCACTGCTGGTCCAAAGTTATTTGGTGCGGCAATTTCTTTTCAACCAAAACTTGGTCCAAAGAAAATTCCTGCTCATAATAATGTTCATAAAAATGATGTAATAATAAAAATTAAACCAACAAACATTACTGATAAAACAAAGAAAACTGGTTTAATATTTGTCGCCCCAATTCGCTTCATTAAAACACTATTTTTAAACTCTAAAATAGTTTGTGGAATAATAAAAATTCCTACCGACATTGCTTGTACCATTGCAATTGATCCAACTAAAGTATGAATATTCTGCGCTGGATTGTCGTTTAATTGTTTAAAGGCGAATCCGTTCAAAAATAATAATAAAATAGGATATACAATTAAAAAGAATGGTACAAAAAAACCTTTATAATAGTATTTTAGCATTAAGTCAATTAGTGGTTTGTTTTTACCACGAACACGACCATCACAGATTCATTTATCGACTTTATTTACACGAGTGCTTTCTTTGCTTTGCTTAACCATTTTTTGAAATTGCTGATCTAAATCAGTTTTCTTGTTTTGCTCAAACATTTGTCAAGTAAAGTTATGCACTGAACCATATTTTTTAACAATATCTTTGACCATTCCGGCTTCTTTAATTTCACCATTATGAACATAAATATATTTTTCACAAAATTCTTCAACTTCGCTCATCATATGGGTTACTAAAAACATTGCTTTTCCTTTTTCAACAATGTTTTCTCGTAAAAAATAAAAAATTTCTGATCGAACTTCAATGTCTAATCCGGTTGAAATTTCATCTAAAATAACTAAGTCTGGGTCATGGATTACTGACAATAAGATATTTAACCGTTGTTGTTGTCCTCCAGAAAGTCCCTCAACAAATTTATTTTCCATTCCAATTAGTTGATATGTTCGTAATAACTCTCGTAACTGACTATCAGTCATTGGAATATTAAATGTATTTAAATAGTATTTAATCATATCCATAACTGAAATTCCAATTGGATATTTTGATTCTTGGAACTGAAGACCAATGGTTAAGTTCTCTTGGCGAACTACTTTTCCGGCCGTTGCTTGCCGAATCCCACCAATAATTTCACTTAACGTTGACTTCCCACTTCCATTAGCACCAATAACCCCAATTCGGTCACCAGGATTAATAACTAAATTAACTTTATTTAAAGCAACCTTATTTTTGTATTTTTTTGTAATATCAATTACTTCAACTAATGGTTTGGACGCATCAATCGCTTTGCGTTCTTTTACAACTGTTTGCTTCATAGTTTCCCCTTTCCTAGCTATATTTATTTAATGTTAATTAATAAATATGCTTGTTTATTTTATCAAAAAAAGCATAATCTTACTTTTTTTTCGTTTTTTTTTGATAAATAAATAAAAACCCTAAATTTGATCTAGAATTGAATTGATATAACTAAAATCAGTATCTTCACTATAAAGTTTTAAAATTTCTAAACTTTCATCAATCACAATTGCTTTTGCTAAACCTTGATAATGAATTGCATAAACGCCATACACTAAAACAGCTTTATGATAATTACTTAGTCGTTCAAACTTTCATCCTGGTTTTAAATACTGATTAATAAGAGCAATAATTGTTGGTAAATTTTGCAAAATATTATCAATTTGTTCTGATTCAACATTAGTTGTTACAACTTGTGAAAAATCATAAGCCTCTTGTTTTGTTGTTAAAACATCATGTTTCAAAATAAAATGACGATATAACAAATTGATAATATTAATCCGTTCTTGGCGTTTTGACACGTGACATACTCCTTCTTAAATATAGTGATATAAACAAAATAAACTTCGTTTTTGTAACCGCAAATTATGACGATGACTATGAACGCCAAATAAATGATGTAACATTAAAATTGTTTCATCAGCTAAAAGATCGTTTGTTAAATCATCATTCTTTTCAATATGTTTTATTATATCACTTCAATGATATTGTTGTTGATTAATTATTTGAATATTATCATAACTTGTAGCATCTGTTATTGTAAATGGTTCTTTGCTATTAACAACAACTAAATTAATGGTTGCTGTTCGTAAAAACTGTTTTACATTAATCATTTTCATCATCCGATTAATCATAAATTGTTGTGTCACAATTGGAGAAGTAATCAAAGTATTGTTTTGTTCTCATACCGAAGCAGCCATTGTTGTCTTAACTGGAGCAATTAATGCTTGCATTTTTAAAAAATAAAGATTTTTACGAGTTAAAATTAAGCGAGGAAAATAATATGTTATTTTACTAACATCATCATAAAAAGCAACATTTTTAAAATATCACATATAACTAACAGTTTTAACATACCGTTCAATAATTTTATCAAAATACCGATACTGTTCCAATTTTAATTCTTGTTTTCAATTTAACGCTGGTAATCCTAATTCCTGACGAATTTTTGTTAAATATTGTTGCTTCTTATGACTTAACATTATTTCCCTCCTTTCTCTTAAATTAAGTAAAAAAGAAACCTATGGTTTCTTACAATGTCAAAAATGACTAGTTCGTTTTTGATGTTGATAACGATATTGGCTTTCATCTTCAGCAATTAACTGCTCAATTAAATCATCATTGTCTTTGCGCGTTAATGCTTCTTGATAATCAAAAGTTTTTTCATGAACACGAACATGAATACCATTAAGTAATAGTGGTGCTTTAATTTCTGCTAATTTTAAAAATCTAATTTCCTTTGGATATAAATATAATAATTTCCCATGTAATTTAACATTTCGTAATTGGAATGGCAAGGGTTTTTTGGACAAATTTTATGTAGAGTAAAGATTTTTATATTCAATTGGTGTTAAATAATTTAATTTGCTGTGAATTCGTACATTATTGTATCAATTAACATAGTCAAATAATTCTAATTTAAATTGTTCAATATTTTTAAATTTTCTGTTTTTAATTAATTCTGTTTTTAAAATTTTATAGGTTGATTCAGAAACAGCATTATCATAAGNACAGCCTGGTTTACTATAAGATTTTGCAACATTGTTTTTAGNTAAAAGATTGTAAATGATATTGTTATTAAATTCGCTGCCTTGATCAGTATGAAATATTTTAATATTATCTAAAGAAAAACTAAGCTTTTTAAAAGTATTTTCAACTAATTTGGCATCTTTATGAGAACTAACATCATAACCAATAACTTCACGATTAAATAAATCAATTAGAAAGCACACATAATATCATTTGCTATTGATAGCAACTTGTGTTAAATCACTGACAACAACTTCATGTAGTTTATAATTATTAAATTCTTGATTTAACAAATTATGATATTTGTATGTAGCGTTTTTGTTACTTTGATGTTTATATTTAAGTTTTGTATAATTGGAAATTAAGTTATATCTTTGCATTATTTTACTAATTTTTATTCGTGATAATAAAATATTTTGTTGTGCTAACATAACTTTAATTTTTCTTGTGCCATAATTTTTACGACTTTTTAAGAAAATACTGATAACAGCATTATCAATAGTATNGTTTGATTTAGGATTATTTGATTTCAATTGATAATAAAACGTTGATCTAGGAACTTTTAGTGTTTTGCATAAATTAGTAATTGCATATTTTTCTTTGTTGTTTTTAATAATTACTATTTTTTGCCTATTATCAGTGTGGCTTGCTTTAAAATATCATTTTCCATTCGTAATTGTTTAATTTCTTTTCTTAGNTGAATTAGTTCATTTTCTTCTGGGCTTCGATTATCTTTTGCTTTAAATGAACCAGAATTATTGAATTCATGAATTCATTTTCAAACTGTTGATTTACCGACCTGATAGTCACTGGACAATTGTTTTGCTGTTTTACCTGTTTTATAAAGACTAACAATTTGTTGTTTAAATTCATCGGTATAATGATTCTTTGCCATAATTACACCTCCATTTATTAATTTAATTATAATCCTTACTCCACATTATTGTTGTCCAATTTATNTTAACCCATCCAGATAGTTAACGAGTTGATAATTAATACGTTATTTTTTATCGTGTGCTTCTTGCATCAATTGTGCTTGCACTCGTAGCGATTCAATTAAAGCTTGGCGATTTTCTTTTACTTCTTCACGAATTCGTAACAATCGTTGAAATTCTTTTTGGCGTTTAATAAACTCTTCAATATTTCCTTTTGTGTTTTTATATTTAAGGACTTGTTTATCTAACAACTTGATTTCAGCATATTGCTTCTGGTTTAATAACATCACATGTTTTCGTAACAATGCTATTGATTTATTACGATTTTGTAAAATTTCCTCATTTAATTTTTCATCTTTTGTTTTAATTGTTCGTGATAAATTTATTGCTCGGTTAAAGTCAGCTAATTCCTGGGAAATTTGACGATTATAACCTTGTTCATATTGTTGGCGAACTTCCAACAAATACTGTAGCATTTTTTGTTCATAAACTAAACGTTGATCAACATTAGGTCGTTTCTTTTCATCATATTGATGATTATAATTTGTTGTTTTATAACAATCCTCATTTTCCAATTCTGCTTGCTCATTCGCAAAGGCCATTGTTGCATCTTGCCCTTTTTTGTTCTTTGCTTTTTGTGCTGCAGTTTCTTTTTTATTATTTTTTTGTTTTGTTTTCAAAACAAAGGTTGCTTTTAAGTGTTCTAATTGTGTTTGTTCTTCCGCATTTAATTTATAAAAACGAGCCTTGTTTTTTAACCGTAAAATTAATCGTTCTTCCATTGATAATGGATCTTCAGCAGTCCGAATAATTTTAACTGGTGTTGGTTTTGATGGTACAATATCTCTTGCCGCAAATTCATTTAAGTTAATTTCAACTTGATTTTGTTTGATTAAACGAACAAGAATTTCTTCATCCCCTTTTTCAATTTCAATTTTATCATCAGAATCAACAACAAAGTCAACAACTGATAACCCATTTCGTTTAATTTGTGAAATTTGTTGGGCTAAAATCGGACGTAAATCACGACGAATTGTTGTTATTTCTTCTGTTTCGTTCCGACGAATAATTGTTCTAGTTTCATCTGGTTCTGATCCTGTTGACCCTAATTTTGTTTTAACACGATCAACATCTAAACTATTCCAATTTGAGAAAGTATTAAACTCATCATTAATTAATTCACTGTCTTTTAACGGTGGTTTAATTAAATTAGTTGTTTTCAGAGGGGCATTTTTAGCAGACTTTTTTGTTCCATTCATAGTTTTATTAGTTCTTGGTTGATTTAATGGTGTTGAGATTAGAATGTCTTCCTGAACTGGCGGTTTCACTTTTGCTGCTGATTTTTTACTAGCTGCTTGTTTTGCTTTGTGATTGTTTAATCTTGCAAAAACTGGAATTTCTTTGTCAACACGATAACTATAATCAATAAATTTACTTTTATTTTTTTGTTCTTCTCAAGCATTATCTTTATCTTTTAAACGAATAACACCTTTCTGTTTAGTCCCAACTACCTCGGTTAAATATTTTTGTTTTAATGCTTGATACTCTGGGCTATTTTCATCTAACTGTCTTAATAAAATTTTAATTGTTGCTGGAGTTAGTTTTTTATCCATTAGTTCTGTTGCATCTCGTTCTGAATCAATAATGCTACCATAATCAGCACGAGTAACGACAACAGTATCTGTGTCTTTTTCTTTTGCCATTTTTTCTAGTCCTCTTTATTTACTTTGTCATTATTTTAATACATACATATATTATATAAAATTTTTGCAGTTTTTTAAATAGTTTTCGTAAAAAACCTTGCTTTTTTTATAAAAATATTTATAATATTATTTCATTATTTTTTAGACCCTATCACCGTGATTTTGGCCCTTTTTTGTAAATTAAACGATACTTTTTCGGTTTTTTCATAGCAACTACTTGCTTAATTGGTTTTTCAATTTGGACAGGATGATATATTTCATATTCATTAGCTAATGCTTGTCCAATTTCACGCATTAGGATTGTGCCATAATTATCCTCTTCATAAGAAGGTCCTATTTTGTTATCTTTCTTAAAAAAGGATTTTGGAAAAGAATGCTTTGTTTCAACATCACTATTAAGCATTTTTTTATTTACTTTTGGTAACTTAACTGGTTTTGCTAATGTTGCTAAATATTCTTCTCGTTTTCGTAGTTCAATTAACCGTGCTTGTTGTAAGTCACGCAAAATTAATTCTTGTTGGTGGTACAACTGTTGGGTTTGAACGTTTTGATTAACTTTTAATACTTGTAATAATTGTTGTTGGATTTCAGCATCCGCTTCTTGCGCTCAAAGTTCTTTTTCTTGCGCTCATTGCAGCGCAACATCTGGTCGTTTTTTAGGATCAATCCCACTTGAGGTAACAACTTCATCAAAATATTTTCGAATTAAGTCTGCTGTTGGCAATGTTGCTTTCATTGTTATTCCCCACTTGTTTATTTCTTTTGCTGTTCCTTACCAGTTTTGTTTTCTCCTGCGTCAACTAAAAAACCATTAATAACCTTTTTTCCTTCTGCCAGATATTTATTAATTAAAATCTGTGGTAATGGTTTTGGTTTAACTTTTCGCTGACGTAGTTTTTTTTGATACCGTGTTTCTTTGCGAATATTTTTTTGAATTAACTTTTCTTTTATTAATCGTTCATGATTGTGTTCTACTTGTCGTCGTTCAATTTTACGAATTTCTCGTGGATGATAACCAGCATAAGTATATTGGTTTTCTGCTAAATTTATTGTTAAATCAGGTGTTTTAGTTGGATCAGCATAATTAATTTGATAATCCTTTAATTCTTTTTGAGTATATAATGTTAAATCAATCAAGCTTGCTTTTCAATTAGCCCCTTTTTTTATTTTAGCATTATCTAACGTTTCTTCTGATTTTATTATTGTAACATCTAATTTTTTGATTCTTTTTTCTTCATAACTATTACCAAATTTTAGTTTTTTAAATTAGGTTGTTTTTTAGGGTCAACTGTTGAAACATATTTATCTTCAACTGGTCCTGAAGAAACAGATGTTATCTTACTTGCAGTACTTTCCTTTGCTGCTCCATTAATTTGTGGTTCTGCTCAGTTTCGATTACTTGGCGCTGAAAATGAAGCAATCACCGAATTTGGCATTACTTTCGCAGCAGCAAATTTTGGTGAAACCTTTGGTTTTGGTTTAGCAATTGATTTAACAAACAATGGTCTAATTTGATTAGTAATTGCTGTATCTAAATAAAGATCTGTTTTAAAAATTGGTTTTCGTTTCGGCTCTTCAGTAATGAAATTTCGAATATATTTACCACCAATTTGTTTCTTTGTTTTTCCTAAACTACGCGCTAAACTTTCTTGAACCATTTGATTTCGTTTTTTAATAACATTTTCTGGATCAATCATAACTTTTTCTTCATTCTCGTCATCTTTTGGCGAAGTAATTTCTTTCATATATTGTTTTCATTCTGACGGATGAGAATCACGACGAGATAATAATTCTAATTGATTTTTACTTAAATTCATTTGGTCCTTAATTTCATCAAGAGAGCGTGGTTTAAGGTCACTATTTACGCGCGAATAATCTTCTTCAGGATGATAGACACCACGTGCTCGATTCAAGTACGGATGCACATCGCGATTTGTAGCATCACGGCGGGCTAATAATTCAATTTGATTTGAATTTAAACCTCAACTTTTTGCATGTTTTTTAACTTGGTTATTAAAAGTTTTTAAGGTTTCACTTGCATCTTCATCAGCATTTACCCTAATCATTTCCTCACGCTTACTTTGAAAACGACCATATTGTTCATTCCGTTGGCGAATTAAACGTTGTTGATTTGGATTTAATTTGCTAATTAAATCTTCAACTTCCTTTGGTGATGATTCCTCTGGTTTTGTTTCAACCGTTAAATTGTCCGTATCTGTTTCAAAAGTAGTACTCATTGTTTCATTTGGTCCTACTTGTTTGTGTTTTTGATCAGTTGCTAATACATTAATATTATTATTTAAAAAACTTTCGCGTGGGGCAGCTAATTCTGATTCAATTGCTGCTTGTGATTCTTGATATCCTCTCACCACGCGTGCTGGAAACAAATCTTCGGAACGATATAATTTTCGTTTTGCTAGCAGATCTAATTGTCCAGGATTTAATCCCATATTACTTTTTTTACTTGCTGTAGTTTTTGTTTTTGACTTTGATAATTTTTTAGTTATTGCTTTTTTAAAGTTAACATTTTCTCCAAGAACTGCTTTAATAAATTTTTCGTACTCTTTTTCATAACGTTCATCTCAATCAACTGTACTAGTTGCATTTAATGTTTGATATTCGGTCATTAATTTTAAATATGGTTCTGATTTTTTTCAAGCTTTTGTTAAAGCTTTAATAACAGTCGCTTCGTTAACATTCATTTTTAAATTGTTATTAACTTCTTGTAGTTGTTTTGTTTCATGTATTTTTTTCTTAGTCATCATCTTAACCTCAATTTTATTCATATCCCTAAGTAAAATGCTTTCCATAAAATTATATCATTTTTTTTCTTGCTTTTCCTATCGATATTTGTATAATAATTAATTAAAAAAAATAAAAGAGGGTTGCTCTTTTATTTTTGTTGAAGAAATGTTTCTAAAATTAATTGTGCTGCTAAACTATCTTTTTTACTTTTCCGTTTTTGTCGCGATAAATTAGCTTCTAACATAATTTGGTGTGTTTGTCTGGTTGTCAACCGTTCATCAACTAAGTGAATTACAATTACAGGACTTAGCATTGGTTTTAATAATGCAATAAAATCATCAACCATCATTGCCCGTGGTCCAATCGTATTATTCATATTTTTGGGATAACCAATAACAAGATCACTAACCTTTTCATTTGCAATTAATGTTGCTAAATATTGTGCTGCATTTAAAAAATTGTGATCAGGAAACTGATAAACCCCATAACTTGTCGCAATCATCCCGTGACTTGTCGCAAGCCCCAACGTTTTAGTTCCGAAATCAACTCCTAAATAATATTTAGCCATGCTGTTGTAAAAACGCAAGGGGGTCTGCTAGTAATTTTGTAATAATAGTTTTATTTTTAAATCCAGTTTGAGCAACACTATTGTTTCCGCCCCCTTTACCATCAAGTAAGGGGTTTAATTGTTGAATAATACGATTAGCTTGATAACGATTATGTAAAGCATCACTAACCCCAATAACTAATTTTTGTTGGGTTGAATCAGTCATATCAACAAAGAAAATTAAAATATTAGAATACCGTGTTTTATAATCATCAATTAATACTTTTAAAGCATTAACATCAACCTTTGTTGAAAATTGATAAATTAAAACTTGAATCCCGTTGTTTTCTTGTACTGGTAAGGCATGATATTGTTTCACAAAATCCCGAATAATAGCATTATCATATTGTTTTTGTCAATGCTTAAAACACTCTTTAAATTGATTTACTAATTGTTTTAATAATTTTCAATTCTGTTTTGAAACAGTTAAATTACTAATTTGGTCTCAAATTTGTTCTAACTGTTGATCAGTTAAAACCAATTTCCCTTGATTATATTTCTCAAAGTAATTAACTGCTTCAGTTTTTTCTTTTAGAAACTGCTCATTTAAATAACTAGCAATTGTTTTATTTGATGTAATAGCATGAATCCGAAATGTTCCTGCTCCTTTTGATTCAATTCCCGTTACTAATAAATCTTCGACATCTTGTGAATTAGCAACATGGGTTCCCCCACAAAGTTCACATGAATAAGTTCCAAATTTAATAATTCGCACTTCTTCATCATACTTTTCAGTAAAAAAAGCTAATGCTTGATGAACGTCTAGTGCTGTTTGCATATCAGTATAAATTACTTCACAAGGAATTGCTGCGCGAATCGCTTTTACAACTGATGCTTCAACAGCCATAATTTCGACAGTAGTAATTGGCTGATTATGTGTAATATCAATTCGTAATCGTTCATCATCATTATAAGACCCCGTTTGCATAACATGCGTTCCTAAAACTTCTCGTAATGCTGCATGAATTAAATGTGTTCCGGAATGATTTTTACGAGTATAAAATCGACGGTCACTATCAATTGAAGCATTTACTAAATCCTCTTTTTTTAATGTTCCTTCCACTTTAACATAATGTAAGTGTTGTTTATTTGGTCCTTGTTGAACATCTAAAACATAAGCTGTATTATTATCCTTTAAGATTAAACCATGATCAGCAGCTTGCCCACCCTTTTCAGCATAAAAAGGTGTTTCTGCTAAAATAAGATATCCCGTTGTATTTGTTAATTCAGAAACTGCGTGATCATTTGCAAACATAAAAACAATTGCTGTATTATTAACTTGTTCATGTTCATAACCAACAAATTTGCTAACAACATCTAATTGCGTAAAAAGTTCACTTTGCAACTGAATTGCTTTAATATCTTTCCGATTAGTTCGTGAAATTTCTTTGGCATTTGCTAATAATTCTTCAAAACCAATTCGATCAACTTTTATTCCCGCTTCGTGTGCTTCTTCTTCAATTAATTCAATTGGAAAACCATAACTTTCAAATAAGCGAAAAGCATGTTCTTTGGAAATTAGGCCATACTTTGCTTTAACTTCATTAAATAGTTTGTTTCCTTGTTCTAATGTTTTTAAAAATTTATTTTCTTCATCTAATACCGCTTGTTCAATAATTGATTGTTTTTCAATTAAATAAGTATAATATTCACTCATAATCTGAATTACGGTTTGCACTAATTGGGATAAAAATGGTTGTTCTAACCCTAATTTTTTACCATATAAACTAGCGCGACGAATTAACCGACGAATAACATACCCACGATCCTTGTTTCCTGGAAACACCCCATCTGCAATCGCAAATGTTACTGCTCGTAAATGATCAGCAATTACTTTAAAAGCAGTATTAATTTTAATTTGCTGTGCATCATTGGTAAACAATGCCGTTTGATCATAATGATATTTCCCCTGCACTAATTTTTCAACTGCTTTAATAATTGGCATAAATAAATCGGTTTCAAAATTAGTTGGTGTTTCTTGAATAATAGAAGTAATTCGTTCCAACCCAGCACCAGTATCAATGTTTTTCCGTGGTAAATCGGTATAAGTTCCATCCCCATTATTATTGTATTGAGAAAAAACAATATTTCAAACCTCTAAATAGCGATCATTTTCTAAGTCGTCTTGTAATAACTTGATTCCCATATGTTCAGAATCATATTTTTCACCACGATCATAAAAGATTTCGGTATTTGGTCCACATGGTCCTTCCCCAATTTCTCAGAAGTTAGTATCTTTACCCCCCTTAATAATTCGTTCGGGACTTAACCCAATCACATTATGTCAAACATCATATGCCTCCTGGTCATCTTTATAAACAGTAACATATAATTTGGCGGGATCAAATCCAATTCATTTTTTATCAGTTAAAAATTCTCAAGCATAAACAATTGCTTCTTTTTTAAAATAATCACCAATTGAAAAATTACCTAACATTTCAAATAAAGTATGGTGACGAGCTGTATGTCCCACATTCTCAATATCGTTTGTGCGAATTGATTTTTGGGAATTTGTTAACCGTGGGGCTGGTGGTGTTTTGCGACCATCAAAATATGGTTTTAATGTTGCCACCCCCGAATTAATTCATAATAATGATGGATCATCAACGGGAATTAACGATACTGATGGCAATTCGTAATGATTTTTACTTCGAAAAAAATCTAACCACATTTTTCGAATTGCATTTGCTGTAAGTTTTGTCATCCTAACTTTCCCTTCTTTTTAATAATTAATCAATAGAATTATAGCATACCAAAACAAAAAAACTTCTTTATTTCAAAGAAGTTAAAAGCCAATTATTATTTTCGATAACCACGAAGTAGTAAATAAAATGAACTTAATAAGATGTTAATAAAGAAGAAAATCATAATAACTGGTACGACCGCTGGATATTGGAAATATTGTTTAAATTCAGTTCACATTAAAATTTGTCAAATTAAACCAATTACTAATCATGTCAACATTTGCACAAACATTAATAAGTTATAAGAAAATTCTTGCAACCGTGCTAAACAAAAGAACATAAAATAAAGGGGAATAAAACTAACAATCATTAACACAATCGCAATTGCTAAAATAACTCAATTGGCTGTTACATAGCGAGTTGTTGAAGTAAAGGCTGGGAAAATCATTACGATTAGAAAACCAATCATTAATAAAATCATTCCAATGTTGCTTCCTAACCGTTGGCGTAATTCACGACGAGAAGAAATATTTATATATCCTAACCAAGTGCTAAAACTTGCACCAATGCCACCACGATGACCCGATGATGATGGTAACAATAATTCAATTGCAATTCGAATTCCTAATCCAACCGTTAAAATTACAACCGCAATTGGGGCAATAAAGATAAGAAAAACTGCGCCAACTTGTAAAACTCCTGGTGCTTGGCCAAAAAAGTTATCTAAACCAGTTTGATTAATATTTATCCCTAACACGGAAAAAACATTTGGTTGGTACTGAACATTATTAGTTCATGTCACTAAACCACCGTTCGTTAAATTATATCAATATTTTTCTTGGCCATTAACAAAATTTGAACTGTCCGTAATTGCAACTAAAAATAACCCTAAAAATAAGGCAAGATATAACAGAATACCGCCCCCTGTTGATAAAATCTTTCCAACTAATAAGCGAATATTTCATCTTCAATGCGCAGCGGTTACGTTTGTTAGTAAAACAACAACAAAAATTGCTATCCCAACAGCAAACAAACTTAAAATAGGAACAAAAATATATAAATCAATTACTCAAAATTTAAAAAGACTAAAACCATTTAAACTAAAAATTGCTTGAAATGATCCATATGATAATAAAAAATTTAAAATATTATAAGCACTATCACCTTGTAAACTTTCTAACGGATTGGGTGTCAAACCATTAACACTTAATGATTTAATAATTTCTTCTTTTAACGCATCTACTTGTTGGTTTAAAGTTGGAACAACTGCTCCGGCCATAATAATTACAATTCCTGCTAAAAATCATATGCTACTAAATTTTAGTCAAGACTTTATTGTCATAGCTGCCTCCATTTTCTATTCTCTTAAGTACTTTTATTATACCAAGAAAACCAATAACAATATATATTAATTCATTTTCTAATCTTATTGTTACATCATAACTCGCTCAACAATTTTAATATCGGGAATTGCCAATAATGACGAGCGAATTTGTTGGAACCGATCAGCGTTACTAATTTTAATAATTGTTTTAATAGTAATATTCATTAAATCACTTGAAATATTAGCTGTCATCATTTGCACTGAAGCGTTTAAATGACTTAATACTTTTGTGACATCAACTAACAAAGCGGGACGGTCAATTGCTTCAATTCGAATTGCACAATCATACTGCTTATTTTTACAAACCGCTTCATTTCAACTAACTTCCACTTGACGTTCTTGTTTATCACTACTTTGTAAATTACGGCAAGTTTTCAAATGAACTTTAATTCCTTCTGCTTTTGAAACATATCCGGTAATTTCTTCATATGGTAATGGTAAACAACATTGTGAAATCACAACTTTAATACTTGAAATTCCTTGCACAATAATATCATCTTTTAATTGTGCTTTTTTATATTGTTTATCTTGTAATTTTTTCAGAATTTTTTCATTCTGACTTGTTTCGCGATCTAAGTAAATTAAATTAATTGCTTCTACTACGGTGTATTCATCATTAGCAACATCTAATAAAAAATCTTCAATATTATTATAGTTAATTGCATGTAATCGTTCTAGTTGTGTTTCTGAATCAACTAATTTTCATTTTAAATCTTTTTTTGCAATATACTCTTCAATTTGTCCTTTTGTTTGCTTGATTTTTTCCAGATTAATTGATTTTGTATCATTAGTTGCTTCTGCTAATTCTTTTTTTAAATATTTTTTAATTTTTTGTAATGCTGATGATGTTTTAGCAACCACTAACCACGAATGATTTGGTTTTTGCGTTGCTGCTGTTTTAATATCAACAACATCACCTGATTTTAAAACTGTTGAAATTGGTGAAAATAAACCATTGATTTTTGCCCCAATTGTTTTTTCGCCAATTTCAGAATGAATTTTATAGGCAAAATCAAGGACGGTTGAACCAAATGGCAAGGTTACTACTTTTCCGTTTGGCGTTAAAACATAAATTAACGACGAAAAAATATCATTTTGAATAATCTCTTCCATTAAATGATCAGGTTTATAAACTTCTTGTTGAATTTCATCTCGTTCTTGCACTGAAATATTTTCTAAGTCTAAAATTCGTTTAAAAATATCTAAGCGATCATCAATATCTTTTTGTTTTTTAGCAATATCATAATTTTCACCTTCTTTATATCGTCAGTGCGCTGCAACTCCTTGTTCTGCTAACTCATCCATTTCTTCAGTTCGAATTTGCACTTCAAAAATAATACCATCATCAGCTGCAATTGTGGTATGTAATGATTGGTATAAATTATGTTTTGGTGTTGCAATATAATCTTTAAAACGATTATTGAGTGGCGTATAATGTTGGTGCACAAAGCCTAATACTTTATAACATTCATCAACACTATTTGTAATAATGCGGACTGCTAGAATATCATGAATATCATCAAAGTTTTTACCAAATTGATTCATTTTTCGATAAATTGAATAAATTGATTTACTACGGCCATATACTTTGACCGCCATTTCTTTTTCAATAATTAAGACTTGTTTTAATTCTTCAATTTTTTGATTAATTGCATTTTCGCGTTCTTTATTACTTGATTCTAACAACGAAACAATTTTATTATATTGAACAGGATTAATAATTTTAAAACTAATATCTTCAATTTCTTGTTTAACCGCCTTCATCCCTAACCGATGAGCAATTGCCGAATAAATTTCTAAACTTTCTCGGGCAATAATTTGTTGGCGTTCTGGTTTTAAATAACCAATTGTTTTTAAATTATGTAACCGATCGGCTAATTTAATAATAATAACACGAATATCTTTCGCCATTGATAAATATAATTTCCGTAAATATTGTGCTTTAAGTTGAGTTCGATTTTCTTTCGCAAAATAACTAACTTTTGTTACACCTTCAACTAAATTAGCGATTTCAATCCCAAACCGTTCTTGTAATTCTTCAAACGTAGCGGGCGTATCTTCTAACACATCATGCAGTAAACCGGCAATTAATGTTTTAGGTCCCATTCGTCATTGGGCTAAAAAAAAGGTTGTTCATAATGGATGATTAATATAGGGAATTCCACTATTACGAACTTGGCCTTGATGTTTTTCTTCTGCATATTCATATGCTTTGTGAATTTCTTTTAACGTTGTCACATCTTTGATGTACAACTTAATTTGGGCTAAGACCTCTTCGTATTTAATATCCCGATCCATTATAAACAACCCCTTTTCTTTGTACTATTTATTAATTATATACCGATTAGGCCGAATATTCAATCAGGGTTTTAATTGGATATGCGGTTAAATCCTTTTTACCATTTAAATATGTTAAGTCCACCACGAATGCTAAACCAACAATCATTGCTTGTTGTTTTTTAACAAGTTCACAAATTGCTTGTGCTGTTCCGCCCGTTGCTAAAACATCATCAACAATTAAAACACGATCATGTGGTTTTAAATCTTCGACATGCATTTCTAACTGATTAGTTGCATATTCATAACTATACTTTGCACTAATAACTTGCCGTGGTAATTTTCCTGGTTTTCGAACCGGAACAAAACGAAGGTTCGTCACATAACTAACTGCTGGTCCAAATAAGAATCCCCGTGCTTCTGGAGCAATAATCACCGTTGCTTGTTGAGCAATTGCATACGCTGCTAACTGATCAACAACCATTTTAAAAGCAGATGGATTATTTAAAATTGGGGTAATATCGCGAAAAATAACTCCTGGTTCTGGATAATTAGGAATATCAACAATAAAGTTTTTTAGTTCCATTTTTGCAAAATCCCTTTCTTGGTTAATGATTAATTATTAATACCAATTACAATTTGTTCATCAATTTCAACTCGTTGTGAATCTAAATAATTTTTAACACGGATTTTATTTAAAGCCCGATATTTTTCTAACACCACTCAAATTGGAATTCCAACAAATAAGGTTGCAAACATTCCAACAATTAACCCAATTAAAATCACAATATTAAAGCCAAACCATGATCCCGAAAAAGCAGCTAAGGTAATTAATAAAATTGTAAACATAATTCCCAATGTTAAACAATGTTGTAACATTTGTTTAATTGTAATATTAGCAACTTTTTGCAAAAAGTTATGTTCATAATTATAAACTCTAAAGTCTTTCCGAACTTCACGAATCACTTTATGATTTTTGCTTTTAATATCTTTTGCCACTAATTGTGTTCGTTTTAACTGGTCATGATATTGTTTTTTAATTTCTCGTAATTTTAGTTCCGGGTGTTTTATTGCTAATTTCTTTAATTCTTCTTGATAATAAACTTTATGTGCGCGACGTAAACGCTTAATTTGGAAACGATGTTCTGACATATATGTAAAGAATGTTTCATATTCACGAATATTAATCGCCTTTTTATTTTGTTTTACACGAACCATTACCATTGTTGTAAAGGCAATCACAAAACCAAAAATTGCTAAGAATGCGATTGACATTTCAAATGTAATTAATAATTGGGTAATAATTGCAATCACAATAGTTGTAACTAGCGTAAATAAACTAGCTAAAACCATTCCCACAAATTGCGCTCAATCTAACCGGAATAAAGTATAAACAAAGATACATGCTAATCCAATTCCAATACTAATTGCCGCAATTTTTAAAATATATCCTTCCATAACAGGATCAGTTTGTTGCAATGCTAATGAAGGATCATCGGGGGTTGCATTATAAAATGATGCAATGGCTGTTAATAATTCTCGCTCAAAAGTTCCTTTTGTAATATTTGTACTAACAACTAAGATGCGGTTATTAGCACCACTTTCTTGTTTCTTAAGAACATAAATATTATAACTAAAGTTATAACGGGCTGTATTACGAATACTTTCTAATTGCGTTGATAACTTTGTAATTGCTGTTTCATCGTCATCAGTTCCTCATAAATCTTGATTAATCGTAAAATTAATCCCTGACTTAATTGAATTAGCAACATTTGCTTTTCCAGCAAAAGCAATTGCTAAGGCAACGATTAACAAAATAATTCCAACGATTGGGGTTCATTTTGTAATATTATAAAATGTTCATTTTCCGATTTTATGTTGTTTTCCTTTTTTGGCTGGTGCAATCCTGCCATTATCACCGTCTGCCATCACAGGTTCATTCGTTGTTATTGTTTGTAACTGAGCGCTAGCTACTAATGCTTCTGATGCTGTTGTTGTTACAACTCTTTTTTTCGTAAATAGTTTTCCTATTGAAAAACGCGAAACATCTAATCAAGGGTGTTTTTCTTGTCAACGTAACTTAATAACAATTCAATACATTAAACGCGCAACAGCAAACACCATTACTACGGAAATAATTAATCCCACCAATAAAATTGTAGCAAATGATTTAATATTATTTGTTCCTTGTCAGAACAGTGATAATCCCAAAATAATTAAAACAACTAATGCGTCAATGAAGACTGCTATTGTTTGTTTATTGGCAATTTTCATTGCTGGTTCAAAGGGAATTTGATTTTCATACCGCTCACGTTTATACCGTGAAAAGAATAACAAGTTTCCTTCAAGTGCTAAACCAAAAGCAATCAATAATGCCGCAATACTTTCTGGCGAAATTTGTACTTTCAAGAGTGAAGAAAAATATAATATTGCAATTATTGTAAATAATAATGTTAAAATTGCGATAAAAGCAAATAAACGATAATAAACTAATAGAACAATGAAAATTGCTAATACTAATACTCCTAAAATAATTAACGAAATTTTAAAAACATTAGCTGAAACAACAGGCGGAATTTCGCGATAACCACGAATAACAAATTCTAAACCACTTAGTCCCCCATTAATTAAATTACTAATTTGGCGAGCTTCTGTTTCCGTTGAAGTTGTAATTTGATTTGAATTCTCAGCAGCACCTGTTCCCAGTTTAATTGAATTTCAATTAATAATATGTTCTTTGTATAAATCTGTTAACGCAGTATTATACTCAATAATTGTTTGTAAATATGGGCGTAACGGATCAATAAATTGATTTGTTGTTGCTGTTTTATCATTTGGATCAATTAATAATCTATCCGTTGGGACAGAGGTAAAACGAAAACGCAAATCTTCCATTCAAGTACGAACTTGTGAAATTGGGTAACTTAATGCTAAATCTAATAAATTACCAGTACGAAGTTGTGAAGTTCCGGCATCATAATATTCAACATTAAAAATTTGATAAATATTACTTCAATCACCCGCTGACACTTTACTACGAATTTCAGCATTAAAAACAGTTGCAATTGTTTGAATATTATCAGTATCATGTCGTAAATCATCAATAAATTGACCAATATCCGTTCAAATATACAACGGTTCTGATTGACCCCCACCTTGTGATGGTTTTAAACCATTAATAATACTATCTCATTTTGTTTGATCTTTAATTTTTAATGTAATACTTGGACGACGATTTTGATCAACCCCTGTTGTTGAACCTGAAATAACATCACTTAACGGTGTTCGCTCTTTTGTGCCATTATTATCACTAACTAGTAAGTCTTGTCCTTTACCATTTGTTAAGTAAATTGCTCCTAAACGTTGAATTGTTTTACTCAAGGCATTATAAGATTTAAACATATTTTTTCCAACAACAACTTCAACAGCATTACGACCTAATGTTTGTAAATACAAATTTTGATTTGATAATGGATCTAATTTATTACGTAATAAATCTAATCCTTTTTTACTATCCCCATTTGGAGTATCTGGTGAAAAATTAGGATCACTTTTATCTAATACATTAACTTGAACTTGATATCCACCCGAATAAGCAATTCCAGTTTTATATGAATAACGAAAACTATCAGCTGAAAAATAAGCACCAATAATCATTGCGACAATTAAAACTAACAAAGTTCCAATTCGAATAATTAACTTACTAATTGCCTTTTTGTTTTTTGGTTCTTTAATTGCTTTCACTTGTTCGTTTTTCTTCACGTTTTACACCACTGTTCTATTTTAAAACTTTTCTCTATAAATTGTACACTATTCATTGTTTAATTTTATTATTTAATAAACATATCTTTAAAATCTTCTAAGGATAAATCAGTCGCAGTAATTTTTTGATTATTCAGAAATTCAATCATCCGATTAATCTTGATATTAAAAATATAATAAGCTATTTCACTAACATCAACAATTGCCTTATCGACTAAAATTATTTTTATTAAATAATCGGCAACATCTTGTTCTGTAATATTTGGATTAGATAATTTTAAATCAACTGCTTTTAAACTAATCATTTTCCAGGCATAATTGATAATTTGTTCTTGTTCCTTTTTATGATTGTGGCTCATTTTTACACCTTACCTTAGTTCCAATTATTATTATAACCGACTTCTCAAAAAAATTAAGTAAATTATGTAATATTTTTTAAAAATTCTACTGCTTTATTTGTCAAAACTCGACCACGAGATGTTTTTAATAAGTAACCTTTTTTTAACAAAAATGGTTCAAAATTATTTGTGACTGTTAATAATGGTTCAGATAAAACTTGGCTTAAGGTATTTAACCCAACTGGTTGGGTTTGAAAGAGAAGATAAATTTGTTTTAAGTAATTTACCTCCCCTCATTCTAAACCATCTTGATAAATCTGCAAATTAGTTAAAATTTCTTGTAAAAAATTTAAACTTACTGGTTGTGGGGTAGCTAAGAAATAGTCATAAATTCGATGAAATAATTTTACCGCTGTGCGCGGATTATTACGACTATAGCTGGCTAAAAAAGTTAATTCTTTTAATGATAATTTTATTTCTACTTTTAAGAACAAGTTATTTAAAATTTGTTGCATATCATCATTAGTGTATTCATTAAAATGAAAAACTGTTGAAAAACGATTTAATAATGGCTGTGGTACTTGATATAGTAATGTCGTTGCTGCTAACAAGGTAAAAAATGGCAACGGTAAAACAACATGTTTTGTATTATAGTTTTTTCCCAATAGTAAATTTAAACAATTATCATCTAAAACAGGATATAAAATTTCTCCAACTTCACGACTAATTGCATGAATTTCATCAATGAAAACTAAATTAAATGCTTTTACTTGCATTAGGCAACTAATTAAATCACTTGGTTTTTGTAAATTTGGGCCATGTAAAAGTAATAGTTTTTGCTGTAACAAAGTTTTAATTAAATGGGCTAAACTAGTTTTTCCAATTCCACTATTACCAACAAATAACATATGTTTTAATGGTTGTTGCTGCTTTTGACTAGCTGCTAACATGATTTTTAAATTCATTTTAATATTTGCTTGACCAATATAACTTTCCAAATCAACCGGACGAAAATTAAACGGTGTCAATCTGACTAATTTTAAATAAAACTATTTTTAAATATTGATCAAGTTTAGTCGGAACTGGGTTAACACTATTAATTGCAGAATAAATAACCACCAACGAATAACCCAATTCTTTTAAACAACTAATTACTTTATTTTGAAGATTATTATAATTTTTTTTAAAATAAATCTTTTGTAAAGTTTGTAATAATAGCCGAACACTATGGGTTTTTAATCCTTGTAATTTCTCGATTTCAGCAATATTATTTTGTTGCACAAACATTAATAAATTTTCAACACTAATTTGTTGTAATACTTTAACTGCCGTTTTGACACCAATTGTTGGAATCGTTAATAAATCACCAAAAATTTTCTTCGTTGCTAAATCTAAAAACCCAAATCATTGAAAACAAGCATCATTATCATATTTTAAAAAAGTATACATTTTAATTTGAGCAGCCTTTTTAAAACTAATTCTTTTGTTTGTAACTAAATAAATTTCATATCCATAATTATTTTGTTCTAAGCAAAGGACATTATCATTAAATTGATAAATAGTGCCACAGATAAAATCATACATATTATCATCTCCTATGTTAAATTAACTTTATTAATAAGAAAAATCCTTTCTTAAAATATTAAAACTCATAATAAATGAGTTTTAATATTTTGTTAATTATGATCATTTTACTGTTAAGTTAAAGATTGCTGTATTTTTATAATCCTTAGAACCATTACTTGTAACTATTAAATCAATATCTGTTGCTGGTCCACCCTTACTAACACTGCCATCAATTCGTAATAGCAAACGATTTGCTAAATCTTGAGCATCTTTTAATAATTTGTTCTGTGCTGCAGATAATTGTCCAGTAATGGTAGCATTTGCTAAAACGGCTCTTAAAATTTCTCGTGAATTATCACTATTAATTGCGATTTCTGTTCCTCTTAAATTTTTTGATAAACGATTAATATCAATTCGTTTTGATTTTGCTTGCACAGCAATATTAGTAATTCCATAAAAGCCTGATGCTTTATCAGCATTAATAACAATTGTGGCTGCATAAGCTTCTCGGTCTTCTTGAAAACGATCAGAATTAAAACTTATTGTTGTGTTAGGATCTTTAATTGCTTCTAAAATTGCGGTTCTAACTTACCATCATTTTTTGAACCAACTTCTAATGTTAATAAAGCACTATACAAATCACCAGGACTATTGCGATCCTCAATTGTAATAACTTGGCGGCTTAAATCCCCATCTAATAAGGTAATATTAACGCGATTACCAATATTACCATCACCAGTACTTGTTGCTCCGTTGCTGAAATGACGATATAGTTGTCAAGCCCCAATCCCAAATCCTGTTAATGAAAGCACTAACACAATAATTAATGTTCAAATTTTTCATTGGAATTTTTGATTAATTACATGAACCATTTTTCGCATTGTCATCATTTGATTTTTTTGCATTTGTTTAACTAAAGCAACAGTTTCACCCCCTGCTGGTTCAGTTGCAACAATTAAATTATTACAATCTTTATTATCATTACCATTATCATCATTTGGTGTTTCAATTTCAGCTGAAAATGATTGTTCTGTTTCGTTGTACTCTAATCCATTATTTGGGATATTGTTCTGTTGCTCAAATGGAATAAATGATGAGGCAACCGGTGCTGGAACATTAACTGGTTCTTCATTAGGAACTACAGGGTTCTCACTAGGAAGGCTTGTTGTTGAAGGGCGACTACGTAAAGGGATTTTATTAATTGTCTCTTGTGATAATTCAACGGTATGATCAATAATTGGAATCTTTGGATTTCCTTTATGATCTAATAAATTAGTTTTTCAAAAAAAAGCATATTTATTATTAACACAATTAATTAAGGCAATTGGCATTACGCCATGATCATCTTGGATTTCAGTATTTGGATTTACTTCGCAAAAAAATAGTGCTAAATTATTAACATCTTTTGTGCGATCATTTCGAATTGCTAAAATATTTTTTTTAAAAGTTACTTTACACTTATCGCACATTTCATCATATATATAACGAATATCGTTTTGCATATTTTTTATACCTTCTTTTTGCCCAAATATTGAATTATATTTTAAATTTATTATAATTATATCATATTTTTAATAAAAACATTATTCCTTCTCTTATTCTCAAAATGACCATAAAAAATGAGATAGTTTGATAAACTATCTCATTAAAATAATCTAAAATCTATGAAAATATATTTGAACACCAATATATATAAAAGATATATTATCTTTTATAATTCTAAAATATCTCGTAATTCTGTTTCGGAAAATTTCGTAAAATTAGAATTTTCTAAATTATTATTTAAGATTGCTTCAATTACTGCTTGTTTATCATTTTGAATTGCTGTTCCTTTCGCAATTAACTTAATTACTTGCACAGTACTTTGTTGACCAATCCGATGAGCACGATCGGTTGCTTGATTTTCAATTGAAGGATTTCACCAAGGGTCAAAATGAATTACAACATCAGCTGCCGTTAAATTCAAACCAACCCCTCCTGCTTTTAAGGAAATTAGAAAAACACTAATTGTCTTATCTTCGTTAAATTTTTGGGTCATCATTGCCCGACTTTCTGACCGTGTTTTGCCATCTAAATATAAGTATTTTAAATTTAATTTTTGCACAATTGTCTCAATTCGTTTTAAAACAGTTGTAAATTGTGAAAAAATTAAAATTTTATGACCACTACCGGCTAAATCAGCAAAAATGTCTCGTAATGCATCTAATTTGGCACTTTCATTTTGGTATTTTTCATCTAAAATACTAGGATCACAACAAATTTGTCTTAGTTTAGTTAATGTTGCAAAAATTTTTAAACGATTTTGTTGATATTGGTCAGCTCTTAAAATTTTATTAATCTCTTCGCGTGCGTGCTGCAGTAGCAAAAGCAGCATAGATTTTCTTTTGCCGGTCAGTCATCTCTACTAAGATTTTATGTTCAATTTTTGGTGGTAATTCACTCATTACATCTTTTTTTAAACGCCGTAAAATAAATGGTGCAATATTTTTGGAGTAATTCTTTTTTAATTGCTTTATTCTGTTCTCTAATAACTGGAATTTCATATCGTTTTTGAAAATAATGATGTTGAAATAAAAACCCTGGTAAAATAAAGTTAAAAATTGATCATAATTCAGTTAAATTATTTTCAATTGGTGTTCCTGTCAAAGCAAAACGAGTTGCAATATTTAAAGTTCCAACTATTTTAGCATTAATTGATTGTGGATTTTTAATATGTTGTGCTTCATCTAAAAAACAATATTGAAATTGAAATTGGTGATAATAACTAATATCACGGCGAAGTAATGGATAAGAAGTGATAATAACTTGCACGTCATTTATTTTTGAAAATAATAGTTCTCTTGTTTTACGTTCACCATCAATTACCAATGTCTTTAAAACGGGGGCAAACTGATTAATTTCATTTTTTCAATTATAAATTAATGAAGCTGGAACAATAATTAAAACGGGAGCCATATTTGGATTTAACTCATATTCTTTTAAAATAAAACTAATTGTTTGTAATGTTTTTCCTAATCCCATCTCATCAGCTAAAATCCCACCAAAGCCCAATGAAGCAAGGGTTTTTAATCAAAAATAACCTTTCTTTTGAAAGTCACACATTACTGATTCTAATGTTGTTGGAACACTAAATTTATTTTCTTTTAAATTTTTAATTTTAGTAATTAAATGGTCAAAATCAAAATTAAAAGTACAATTAAATTCTGATCATAAATCTAAATTGTTGTAAATTGTTAAGGCATAATATTTTGGTAACTGCAATTTACCTGTTGCAAATTGCTCTTCTTGAAAATCAAACTGATTAATTAAGGACGCAAATTTTTGTAATGTTTGTTCTTGGAGATCAATAATTCCCCCATTTGTTAATTGGTGGTATTTATTGCCCTTATTAATAGCCCCTAAAATTTTACTTAAATTATGATAATCAATATCTGCGACTTGAAAATTAAATTCTAACCAATTATTTTTTTGATTAACATTAATCGTTGAACTATTAACATTGAAATCAACTAAGCGAACATTTTTAAAATTATCAATATAAAAAATTTGTGAAAGTGTTTCTACGGTTGTGATATGCTCAGATAATAATTTAATAACATAATTTAAGTCATTCAAGATTAAATAGTTAGATTTCTTAACAAAACCAATTTGTTTTAAAAAAGTTAAATATTGTTGTTCTTGATAAATATCACGTAACACAATTTTACTATCATCATTAATTTGGTTTAACAAATCAATTGTTATTGTTCCATAACGAAAAATTGGTCGTAACATAATTTCTTTACCTTTAAAATCAAAATAACTTTCAATAATTAATGGTGTTTTTTCTAAGGTGTTTAAAATTGTTTCATCAACATTAACAACATCACGAGAATAGTCTAATAAAGCAACAATTTCTTTAATAACTGCATTAGTTTGATAAGGAGTAAAAGTAATTTGATCCTGATTAGTCATTGCCATTGTCTGATAAATTGGTCCTAATAAAAAGGTATCTTTTGCCCCTAATAAAAAATTTGTTCATAATCAAAGAAACTGCCTTGATTTGGAGTTAAGACAATTGGTGTTATTTTATTGTTAATAATTTAAATTAAATTATCATTTTTTTGAACTTTTAGATTAGGTTGATATTGATCAAAACTAATCTTAATATTTGAATATTCATGGTCATTAATAATTAATTTAATGCTTTCATCTTGTAAGGCTATTAAAAATTGTTCGGTTTGATAAGCAGAAAAACCAAAACTTTTTGTAATGGAAACACCACAAAAATCCATTTTTTGGGTTTGCAAAAAACTAGAAACATTAATAAATTCTCGTTGTAAAAACCGAATTACTTTCTCCGCAAATGGTGAAAAAACCACTTTTGTTGGATATAAAACAAATTTTTGTGAAATCTCATAACCTTTTAAATAATCTGGGTCAAGGGGATTTTTTGCTAAAAATCCTAAAAAATGATAAATGTTTTTAATTTCAAAAAATTAATTATGTTCATAACCTAATTTTAACTGCACAACAGCAGGTTTTTGAAAGGTTGCATCAATAATCAAACTACATTGACAATCAACGACATTTTCTTTTATTTCATAATTTTGTTTATTCTTATTAACAAATGTTGTTAATAACTGATTGGTTGCCGTAAATACTGATCGCCACTGTTGAACGTTTTCTTTTGACTCATAAAAAGCAAACAACAAAGTTGCAATAATATGCTGACAAATTTGATGTTGAAAATTATAGTCAATGCAACTACAATTTTGCCGAGTTAAAAATGTCATTTCAGCAACAATCGCAAAAACGACATTAACTTCATAATAATCACTATTATTTGTTGCTACAACGCGGCAGTTAATTATTAATTCTTTTTCGTTATTTGAGGTTTGCTGTTCATCTATTTTTAATAATAGACTTCTTGCATTACTTGTTAAAAAATTGCAAATATTTGTAAAAAAGATACTAATAGAAAAATATAATTTTAATTAATTATGTTTTTTATTTAAAAATTTAATATTTTTCCACAACGAAAAATTAATTTATTATTTAAATTATTTAATTTTAAATAAATATTTTATGTTAAATATAATAATTGTAAATTATAAATTGAGGCAATTAAATTAAATCTTAAACCAAATCTTTTTCTTCGATTACGATATTTTTCTGTAATAATTTTAAATTTTTTAAGAATAGCAAAAATATTTTCAATAATAATTCTCATTTTTGAAACTAGTCTATTATATTGCTTTTGTTCTTTGTTTAAAGGGTTTTTCTTTGTTTTCTTTGTAGGTATTAGAACATTATTGTGATTTTTTTGTATTCCTTGATAACCACTATCAACTATTAATTTGGTATTTTTTAAAATTGGGATTTTTGATTCTTTAAATAAAGCATAATCATGTTTTTTTCCGAGCGAAAAACTTGTTGCAATAATTTTTTTGGTTTCTTGTTCGATAATTACTTGTGTTTTGATCGTGTGTTTTTTCTTTTTACCAGAATAAGATTGTTTTTGTCTTTTTTTGGGCGTTGGATTGGAGTTTCGGTAGCATCAATAATAATAGTTTTATCATTAAAATAATCATTTATTAGTGCTTTTTTACCAGCAAGTTGTTGAAAATCAGAGTTTTTAATTAAAATATCTTCAATTCACTTAATATTACGATAACAATTAGCCTCACTAATATCAAAACTTTTACCAAGATGAAAATAAGTCTGATATTCTCGTCAATATAATAAAGTCATCAATAATCTATTTTCTAATGATAATTTATTAGTTTTACCACCTTTTTTAAATTTTTCTATTTCAGCAACTTTTAAAATATCTAACATTTTATTAAAAGTGGATTTTTTTATTCCTGTTAATCTTAACCATTCTCTATCATTAAGAGTATTAAATTTATTATTGTTCATATTTTTATGTCCTCATAAATTATATTTTATAATAATATTTTAATAAAAAAGGGTATCGCAAGAAGTCTATTATTTCAGAAAAATTTTAAAAAAATAATTTACAGTAAAAATTGCTGCGAATAGCAATTAATCATCTAATTTTAAAACGGCCATAAAAGCTTCTTGTGGGACCTCAACTGACCCAATTGCCTTCATTCGTTTT
The DNA here is from genome assembly GCF_016082235.1 of Spiroplasma sp. hyd1. Taxonomy (NCBI): domain Bacteria; kingdom Bacillati; phylum Mycoplasmatota; class Mollicutes; order Entomoplasmatales; family Spiroplasmataceae; genus Spiroplasma; species Spiroplasma sp. hyd1. Next base: position 8,004 of record NZ_JXYY01000006.1, on the reverse strand, counting down.
TTTCCTTCTTTTTGTTTTTCTAGTAATTTCTTTTTCCGAGTAATATCACCACCATAACATTTTGCCAAAACATTTTTTCGCATTGCTTTAATATCTTCGCGAGCAATAACTTTATGATTAATGGCAGCTTGAATTGGAACTTCAAAGTTTTGACGGGGAATAATTTCTTTTAACTTAGCACATAATGCTTTTCCCCGACCATACGCAAAATCACGATGAACAATAATCGATAACGCATCAATAACATCGCCATTTAATAAAATGTCCATTTTTACTAGTTTATTTGGACGATAACCAATAAATTCATAATCCAAAGAAGCATAACCCTTACTAATTGATTTTAAGCGGTCAAAAAAATCAAAAACAATTTCATTTAGTGGCATTTCATATGTTAAAATTCGGCGGGTATCATCAATATATTCTAAATTAACATATGTTCCCCGTTTATTTTGACATAATTCCATTAATGGACCAATATATTGATCAGGGGTCATAATTGTTGCTTTAACAAAAGGTTCTTCAATCCGGTCAATCTTTTGCACGGGTGGTAAATCGCTTGGGTTATCAATGGTAATCATTTCCTTATTTGTTAAATAAACATGATAAATTACTGATGGTGCTGTTGCAATTAATTCTAAGTTATATTCACGTTCTAACCGTTCTTGAATCACATCCATATGTAATAACCCTAAAAACCCACAACGAAAACCAAAACCTAATGCTTGTGAAGTTTCTGGTTCATATACTAACGATGCATCAGATAATTGAATCTTTTCTAACGCTTCTTTTAAATCTTTGTACTTTGCTGAATCAATCGGATATAATCCACAAAAAACCATTGGATTCATTTTTTTATACCCTGATAATGGTTCAACGGCCGGATTAGCAACAGTTGTAATCGTATCTCCTACTCGGACATCACGAACCATTTTAATACTTGCCGCTAATCACCCAACTTCACCAGCAACTAAGAAATCTTTTTTAACTTCCTTTGGGGTTTTAACCCCTAATTCTGTTACTTCATAAATCGCATTAGTGTTCATTAATTTAATCTTATCCCCAATATGGACTGTTCCTTGTTTAATTCGAATTGAAACCATTACCCCACGGTATTTATCATAATGCGAATCAAAAATTAAAGCTTGTAACGGTTTATTATCATCAGCATCTAACGGCGCTGGAATATATTGTACAATTGCTTCTAGCACTTGATCAATGTTAAGGCCAGTTTTTGCACTAATTAATGGAGCATTAGTCGTTGGAATCCCAATTAACTTTTCAATTTCTTCTTTAACACGTTCTGGGTCTGCTGATGGTAAGTCAATCTTATTAATAACAGGAATAATTTCTAAATTATTATCAATTGCTAAATAAACATTTGCTAAGGTTTGTGCTTCAATTCCTTGTGCAGCATCAACCACCAAAATAGCGCCTTCACAAGCAGCTAAGCTCCGTGATACTTCATAGGTAAAATCAACATGTCCTGGCGTATCAATTAAATGAAAAATATATTCTTGGTTATCTTTCGCATGGTATTTTAACTGGACTGAATTTAACTTAATTGTAATTCCCCGTTCACGCTCTAAATCCATTGAATCTAATAGTTGCTCTTGCATTTCTCGTTTATCAACAGTCCCTGTTAATTCTAAGATGCGATCAGCTAAGGTTGATTTCCCATGATCAATGTGGGCAATAATTGAAAAATTGCGAATTAATTTTTTATCCATTCTAAACCCGAATCCTTCCTACAGTAAGATCAGCTATCTCTCTGATATTATTATACATAATTTTAAAAAAGATAGTTGTTTCAACCTTAATTCTCATCATAAATCCAAATTATCGAACCCTTAGGGGACAAAGTGCTTGCTTGAATTTTAAGAAAAAATATTATATAATATAATATGCAAGTTAGAAATTAAGGGGCAAATAAATCGATTATTATCAATATTTTTTATAACGATGAAAAGAGGAAAACTAATGGATAGTGATTTTACAAAATACTACAATCAATTGATAAATGAAGTAAATTTAGTTAGTAATATTGAGAAAATTTCTGATACAAAAAAAGATTGGCTTTATACCTTACTAAAAAATTTAAAAACATTCAATACGAAACAAGTTAAGTTACAACAACACGAAGGGTTAATTTATCAAATTATGAAAGTAATTGATCAAAGTACTGAATTCATCCATAACCGCATTAGTAATGCTTTAAACGAATATCGCAAGCTATACCGTCAACATTTTAAAGTTAATCTAGATATGCGACAAGAAAATGATCGAATCTTTGCCTACTGTGAAAAACAACTAGAAGCAAACTACGGAGACAGCTTGCAAGTGTTACGGGACTCTGTTATTAACTATTATTATTTAAATTATCTAAAAGATAAAATTGAAGAAACCTTAAAAATTATTAGTTTATCAGCACGAACAATGTAACAAGCAAAAAGAGTAATCCTATTGGTTACTCTTTTTATAATGTCAAAATTGTTCATCATCTCAAATTTTATTCGTACTATGTTTGTTAACCCGAGCAAAAACAACAGCTAAGGTAATACCAACAACAGTTGAAACAGCAACTTGAATTGCATCATTAATTAATTCAAGAATTGCAACAGCTGAACCAAATAATAAATAACTATATAAAACATATCATAATAGCATTAAACTACTTAAAAAGATTGCCCCATAGCGGCTTAACACCCGTGCTAAAAAATAAGTAATAAGAAATATTAACACTCTAATGACAATTGAAACTGGAATAAAAATAAAACCATCGGTAATAATATCAATAATTGTAACATACAACACACCACTAATTAATAACATTGGTCCTTTAATCAAAGTTATTAAGGCTAAAAATAACCCATCTGCTAACTGTAATATTCCTTTGCCATTCCCAAGCCGAATAAACTGCAAAATATAGGCAACTGTTACTAATAACGCCGTGATTAACGCTGTTGTAACTAAATATTTTAAAGATTTTAAGCGATACATAATTAAATAAAAATATTTCCGGAAGTTATTTCTGAAGATGGAGTATGATAATAATTTTTTGCTTCCGTTACTTTTTTGCCTTCGCGTTGCAACCGTGTAATTAATAAGTATCCATCTTCAACTTTAACTTTAACTCCTGTTTTTAAAACAGCAATAATGGTGCCATTTACTAAATCAACATCTTTTTCGGTTAATGGTTCTTCTGCAATAACCGCTTGATGAATTTTGTAAATAACATTATCTACGGTAGTATAAGCAATTGGTCAAGCATACAATCCCCGAATTTGATCATAAATATTTTGCTTTGGTAAATACCAATTAATTTTTTCTTCATCACGAGTAATGTTATAAGCAAATGTTACTTGCTTCTCATCTTGCGTGGTTCCTAACTGCTGACCAGTAATAATATCTAATAAGAATTTTTCAACCATCCCTCCTGCTAATGTCATTAAGCGATCATGTAATGATGAAGCGGTTTCATCAGCAGCAATTGTTAAGGCTTCTTGGAAATACATTTCCCCCGCATCCATTTTTTTAATCATTTTCATTAAAGTAATCCCTGTTTCTTGTTCACCATACATAATTGCTTTATGAATTGGGGCGCCACCCCGTAATTTTGGCAATAATGAAGCATGAACATTAATACAATTAATTTTTGCTAGTTTTAAAATTCGTTCCGGAATAAACTGCCCATAAGCACATGTCACAATCACATCGGGTTGTAATGCTTCTAATTCGGTGTAAAGATCATTAATTTTTTCTGGTTGAAAAACTTGAATTTGATGTGCTAACCCAAATTCTTTAACTGGTGAAAACTGAATCGTTTGATTACGACCAATTTTGCGATCAGGTTGCGTTACAATCCCAATTAATTCAATTGTTGGTGCTAACTTTGTTAATGCGGTTAAAACTGCTGTTGCAAAAACAGGTGTTCCCATAAAAATTACTTTATACTTTTGCATTCTCTTTGCCTCCCTTTTCTAATGATAAGTTTTTCATTAAATGAATAACATGTTGGTAAATGACAACCATTGCCAAAGTATCACGATTACAATATTTTAACATTTCCTCTCGAAAAAAGGTTTTTCAAATTGTACTTGGAATGTTATTTTCTACTCGACGGCGAAAGATTTCACTTGCCATATCCCCCTTTTGCACCTTTAACGCTTGATATGTAAACTGGTTATCAAAAGCTGGTTGGGTTTTTTTAATTGATGCTGAACCATAAAATTCTTTTTTATAAATCATAAAATCTTGAAAGAAATCCATTAGGTCAATTGTTTTATTTCGAATAATGGCTAATTTTTGTTGTCATGTTTGATAAGTTGTAATTATTGTTTGCTCAGTAGTTTTGCTAATTAAAATTGCTAAATAATTAATTAATTCGGATAATACTTTACATTCAAAACTTTTATAATAAGCAACATATACTCCGACCTCGGCACGAAACAAATCCGTTACTAAATGTTCAATTAATTGTAGACGTGGATCACCATCCCCATCAGCTAAAAAAGCATAGTGTTCCATCGTTGCTTCATCATGATAATTAAAGTACTGATCTTTAATGATATGAACGGAGTATTGAAACGGAATTTGTTGATACGAATAAGAATAATCAAACCGCGGCACCGCTGCTTTCATTGTTTCAAAGTCATACATATACAACGGATATTGATATTTCGCTAAAACTGCTTTAATATGTTCAATTTGTGTTGGGTCAATAACTGGGGCATTATCTTGAACCGCTAAAATTTGACGTTGTTGTTTAACTGAAAATAAAATTGGTTTTTTTTCGCGCGATGATTGTTGAAAAGTAAATGGTAAAATAACATCTGTTAAATAATCAATATGTTCTTGATACTTTAATAAGGTCTTCTTTTCCATTCCACGGGTTAATTCAAACACACTGTGATGTTCTGGTAAATAATCTGTTGCGTGTTGACAATACCCATAGCGATCTCCTTTCGCATTAAAACATTGTTCTTGCGTAAATAAGGGAAAAACTTCAACAGCTGGCTTTGCGAAATAACTTTTAATTAATGCTAAATCATCAGTAATTAAACGATTTTTTGCAACTCGTTTCACAAATGTTCCTGTTAACATTTGTTGACAAAATTCTAATAAACTAACTGGTGCTAACGTTTTTGTTGGTAATTTATATCAATCCTGAAACATAAATAATTCATCATCATCAATATCACCAACACGTTGATATTCTGAATTCAATAACATTAAAGAAACGCGACTAATTGTTAATCCAACGCCAGTTAAAACACAATATTGGTACGCCACATCATAACCATATTCATCTTTAACTGGTTTATCAACATACATTTGTAAATCTTTGTTATATTTACGTCCCGTTGAAGCTTTAACCTCAATTAAGTGATAAGTTCCATCGGGTAGTTTTTTTAAAATATCACACTTCGTAATACAATTGTTATAAATAAAGGATGGTTCAAAATAAACATCATAGTTTGGATTAGCTAATACTTCCTTTGTTTTGGCAAAAGCGATTTTCTTACTATAGTGTTCTAAATTAAAATAGTTATGATCACGCATAAAGTATTCTCGTGCTCGTTGCCCAACTTCGTTCCCATCGGCAATTGTTTCACCGGGATAAAAATCAATTGGATTGGTAATAGTTGATTGAACATCATCCCTAAAAGAGCGGACATCATCACTAATCGTGTCATCTTTATCAGCGGGTCAGTAAGTCTCTAACGCTAAATCATATAAGTTTGGCATAAACAATTCTGACCCAACTTCGCTTTCATCATCATCACTACCAATAAAATCACTATCATTAATTTTGGCACTATTAATGTTATCTTGTAAATCAAAAAAGACAGAAATTTTTTGTTCTGTTACTCACTGTTGGACTGTTTTTAAGTTAGTCCGTGATGCTAACGTCCACGCAATTTTTAAACATTTTTTAAAGCGTTTAAAATCCTCTTTTTTTAATGTTACGACTGAATCCATTTGTTGCACTTCACTTTCGTTATTTGTTCCAATTCCCTAAAAGATAAAGAAAATAAGACTACGCTTATTTTCTTGGGACAAATTTCTCAGGTTTCGGTTTTGGTCGTTCCTCAACAGGTAGTTGTCCTGCTTTTCGTAATTTGCGCTCTTCTTCACGTTTTTTGACCATTTCCGCACGATGAGCTTCATATTCTTGTTTTGCCGTAATTTTAGCTGCCTTCTTTTCCTCTTTTGTTAATTTAACTTTCTTCTCACTAATTTCAATGCGATGTTTAGTATCGTCTAAATCAATTTCTTGATTAACAGTTCAAGTTGTTTCATATTGTTTTTTACTAATTTTTTTTGAAATTCCTTCAATTTCAAAAGCTTTTTGTTCTAAAAAAGAATTAGTTTTTGCTTCATAAATATCAACAATAACATCAAAGATATCACGATATTTAAATTCTTTCCCCTTACGAGCAATAACTTTTTCATATTCTAAGCGTAAGTTTTTACGATTGTCAGTTTCTTTAATATACTGTTTAATTTTATCTTTAACTTGTTTTTTACGCTTTTCTCGTTCAAGACGCTGCGCTTTTCGTCCCATAATTGAAGAAACAATTGCAAAAATAATAACTGCAACTACAATTACTACTAAAATGACATTCATTGTCATACTGCCACCCAGAAAATTTGACATTGTTATCTAGACTCCTTTTTACTTTATTTATATTATGCACTATTACCAAGGATTTTACAAATATTTTCCCAGGTGAGTTCTAATATTATTTTAGTCACTAGTTTAACAATAGTTTTAAACTATCTCTTTGTAAAAATGGTTAAATCCAAAAATAAATACAATGATTCACTAATAACTTCATTTAAATAAATATAATTTAAAACTATTTTTACACTTATCTTGTGTAGTTTTAATTAACAATTAATTATTTTACCTAGTAATAAAATTAAAAAAATAATTAATTATAAAACAATTTTATATATAATCTGAAATTACCTTTAGTTCAATATTATATTTTTTAAGTGTCAATAAAATTTTTGAATCATAAGAGTAAATTTTATCAAATAAAATTATTTTTTCAAACTTAGATTTTTGTAAATTATTAGAAAGTACAAAGTTTTCATATACTAAAATCTGTCCAATCGCTTTATATATTTCAGTTCCAGAAGTTTTAATTTCAAAAATTTTAGTTTCATTTTCATTTTCTACATATAAATCAATAAAATTAAATTTTTCTATTTTAACCTTATAATCTTGGTTAAAGAAATGAGCAGCTAATATACTTTGAATTCTATTATGTTCTAAAGACAAACAAGATTGCCTATTAATTGTTATAACCTCTAAATTTTCATTTTTGTTCAGTTCAAAAATATTAGTATCTCAGTTATCATATAAAATTTTATTTTGTTCTTCTTCATTTACTTCTAATATATTAGGAAAGGTTTTTAAAGTTGGTCCAATACTCATTTCTTTTTTAAAATATTCTAATTTTTCATAATTAATTTTGTGATATATTTCTTTAGATTTTTTATCAATGATTAATTCAACAAAGTTTAAATTTTTATTCATTTTTTGATTCTCAATTGATTTTCCACCACCAAAAAAACCTAAAAATACAAAACGCTGAAATTCAAGTTCTTCTTTAGTAGCATCATTTTCTTTTCGTTTTGCAGTTTTTTTACCAAAATTAATTACCCGTTCAGTTCGATAATTTGCTTTTAGTCCTATTGTTAAATTACCATATACTTTCTCTTTGCCTTTATATTTATTAAATAATACTGAATCATATACTTTATTATCAACTTTTCCAGCAAAAATAAGTGATGGAATATTACTCTTAACCTCTAATAAATGGTCTTTTAATTTATTTATATTAATTCAAAATTCTCCTAAATCAATATAACTTAAATCATTTAGATTAATTTTAAATTCTGAATATAAAACCGTGGGAACAGTAACTGCCTTTAAACTTGATAAATTTACTCCTTTTTTAGGAACTTGTCTATTAATATCCGGTGATGCCTCAG
>NZ_JXYY01000084.1:0-3134 GCF_016082235.1 Spiroplasma sp. hyd1 | reverse complement strand
ACCAACTCAAAAACCCCATGTTGAAAGAATGAATAGAGATATTAGAGAATATCTTATTAAGGGAACAGATTTTAACAATATTACTCAAAAAGAAATTAATAAAGTTATGAAAATTATTAATGAAAAACCACGACCGAGTTTAGATTGATTATCCTCCAAAGAGGTATTTTTACAAAATATTTAGTAATTAAATTATTAATTTTAGATTTTTAACAAAAATCATTTTTCGTGGTGCTGAAATAACTACATAATTTAAAAAAATTATTTTTTTTTGAAAAAATAGTTGCATTTTTTAATAAAAGATATATTATCAAATTAATAAGGGCTATTTGTCCTATTTGCATCTTTACTTTACAATTAAAATGCACCCCTTCTAAAAGTTTAGTAAAATCTTTTTTCTTTCTTTTTTGGGGTGCAATCTTAGTGTACTGTTTTTATTTTATTTGTTTTCAACTTTAATATTATGATTCATTGAACTTTTTCTAATGCAATGATTTTTGATATTTAACATCTTAATTATTTAAAAAGTTATAGTAGTTATTGCATTTTTGAAACAGACATAAAAGATATAGATATTGCTGTTAAATTATCAAAAAATAGAAAAATTTATAATATTTCTTGGACAATTGGATTTTTTCAAGTATCTTCTTCAACAATATTATTTCAAATTTGTTTTGTTAATGGTTTTAAATTTTTAATTTCATTTCTTGTTGCTTCGGTTGCTTTTAATCCCCATAATAAAAAGAACACACCCAAATTATAACCTGATACTTGTGAAGTTGTTTTAATAAATCCTTGCACTTTTTGCTCATCAGTTTGAAAACGAGGATCGACATCAGGATCTTGACCATTATTAATTTCACGATATTTTTGATTTACAAGCGTATAAAAATTATTACCAAAAGCCATATTTAATTGTCAAAACATTGACACTTTGGTTGATGTATTATTTCCATAATCTTCTTTCATATCTAAAAAATGTTTATCCTCATCAGGTTGATTCAAATATTTTGTGACAACATCTTGAAATTCAAAAACTTTTGGTTTTACGCCTAAAGATTGTTGGACATAAACTTTACTAACTTCAGCACGAGTTTCACCTGTATTTGAAAAGGTATATTGTGCTGCTGTATAAGTGTGAGCACTTTCGTGTCACAATGCACCTTGGTCTTTAATCAAAAAAAATAATTCTTTGCCCGCATTACTACTATTAGGAAACATTACTCGCCCAGCAGTAGCGTTGGCATAACCAGCACTCTCATCAGCATTGGCAATATGAATATATTGAAGATATTTATGATTAATACCCGGATCCTCTTTATTTAAACCTCAAAATTTATTTGTCATACGTCATCCATGATCTCATCCAGCCACAAAAGCATTAATGTAATTATCCTCCAATCGAGAATTAATAACTTCGTTTTTTATCATATCTGTTTGCATTGTCGCAAAATAATGCTCTGAAACAAATTCCACAAAAGGTGATTTTGTTGCATTAACTTGTTTTTTAAATTCACTTTGGCTTGTTTCGTTTACTTTAAATGTTGGGATTTTAATAATATCCTCTAGATTATTTGTCTGGATATCAATTATTTGTAAATCCGTTTGATTATTATCAGCAACATAAAATAGACCAGAATTTTTTGCTGTTAATAAAAATTTCTTATCTGTTATTTCATAATTTGAAAATGTATTATCATTTTGTTTAATCATAGGATTTGCATACTGTCCTCATTGACCAATTGATAATTTAACATTTTCTTTTTCATCATCAGTCCCTTTACGATTTAAAGTGATCTCGTAGGTTACATCTTTTTTTAAGAAATAACCAGTTGGTTTAAATTCAGAGTGTCTAAGATTCCGATTTTCACGTTTTCGCATTTCGTCACTAGTTAATAATTGTTTATTTTGATTTATTTTTGCTGTTATTAGTTCAGAAGTTTCTTCATTATTAGTATCAAAACAACTAATCAAACTTGTTGTACTTGTTCCGATAATTACTACCGTGCTTAATAAGCTCAACAACTTTTTCATCAGTTTTTTCCTTTCCGTAATTATTTTTTAAATAGACTTCTTGCGATACCCTTTTTTATTAAAATATTATTATAAAATATAATNNATGAGGACATAAAAATATGAACAATAATAAATTTAATACTCTTAATGATAGAGAATGGTTAAGATTAACAGGAATAAAAAAATCCACTTTTAATAAAATGTTAGATATTTTAAAAGTTGCTGAAATAGAAAAATTTAAAAAAGGTGGTAAAACTAATAAATTATCATTAGAAAATAGATTATTGATGACTTTATTATATTGACGAGAATATCAGACTTATTTTCATCTTGGTAAAAGTTTTGATATTAGTGAGGCTAATTGTTATCGTAATATTAAGTGAATTGAAGATATTTTAATTAAAAACTCTGATTTTCAACAACTTGCTGGTAAAAAAGCACTAATAAATGATTATTTTAATGATAAAACTATTATTATTGATGCTACCGAAACTCCAATCCAACGCCCAAAAAAAGAAAAAACAATCTTATTCTGGTAAAAAGAAAAAACACACGATCAAAACACAAGTAATTATCGAACAAGAAACCAAAAAAATTATTGCAACAAGTTTTTCGCTCGGAAAAAAACATGATTATGCTTTATTTAAAGAATCAAAAATCCCAATTTTAAAAAATACCAAATTAATAGTTGATAGTGGTTATCAAGGAATACAAAAAAATCACAATAATGTTCTAATACCTACAAAGAAAACAAAGAAAAACCCTTTAAACAAAGAACAAAAGCAATATAATAGACTAGTTTCAAAAATGAGAATTATTATTGAAAATATTTTTGCTATTCTTAAAAAATTTAAAATTATTACAGAAAAATATCGTAATCGAAGAAAAAGATTTGGTTTAAGATTTAATTTAATTGCCTCAATTTATAATTTACAATTATTATATTTAACATAAAATATTTATTTAAAATTAAATAATTTAAATAATAAATTAATTTTTCGTTGTGGAAAAATATTAAATTTTTAAATAAAAAACATAATTAATTAAAATTATATTTTTCTATTAGTATCTTTTTTACAAATATTTGCAATTTTTTAACAAGTAATGCAAGAAGTCTA
>NZ_JXYY01000075.1:0-4065 GCF_016082235.1 Spiroplasma sp. hyd1 | reverse complement strand
ATCGCAAGAAGTCTAGTGTAATGTTAAGCAATATTAACTATCAAATAGAATGAATTGCGTTCTAATTTAGATTTAGTTTTTATTATTTATTAGTTATTACGCAAATTTTTTTACATTTTAAAATATTATAATTAATATTACTAGTTTTAAAAGAAATAAGGTATAATTACTGTGTATATTTAGAAGATAAATAATATATGTATGGTTGTGTTAAGTTTAAAAGATAGGTGAAAAGAATGAAGAAATTATGTGGAGCGTCATTAATTTTTCTAACAATTGGAGGGCTTTTTAGTGCGCTTTTTTTTGGGTTATTAATTATTTTTAAAGCTAAAATGAGTACTAGTAGTACTAGTCATTTACTTTATGAAGCAGCACGAATGTTGCTTGAAGATATTGCGCGGGTTGTATTGCAATTTTCAGATCAAACAATGTATATCAAAGTCCTTGCTAATCCAACCTTGGTGGGTGGAATTTTAATAGGAATTTCTAGTTTTTTAGTGTTAATGTATTTAATTCCAAATTATTTAACAAAAAATGGTGGTTATAAAGGGTTTGGCGTTGTTTTTGCTTTAATTCTTGGTCTTCTTACGTGTTTCTTTCTGATTCTTGCGGTAGTATTTGGTGTTCAAACACCAGATGGAAAAACAGGATTAAGTGTTTTTAAATTAGGACTAAAAATTAATCCTAGTTTTGCTTTATTGTTTATTGGGCCAGTTTTTACTCTTCTTGGTGGAATCTTAACAACAACTTATTATCGAAAAGCACGTCAAGCAAAACCATTGACAAAAGATCAACAAAATCGTTTATCAGCAATTGATTTAACAACTGGTAAAATTGGAGCAAAAGGATTAACACCACAAAAAGAAATGGTTAACCAAGCGGAACTTTCTGCTCGTGAAGATGCATCTCCTAGGGCAACGAATAAAAATCCGGCAGCAACTGATTTAAAAACAAAAATGGCGTTATTAAAAGAGAAAATGGCGCGTAATGCAATGTTAAATGAACAAGGTGAAGCGCATTTAGCTGAACCAACAGCAGAATATGATAATAGTCGTTGAAAAGATAATAGTAAAACTCCTGATGAAAAAGCACCAATTCGTGTTGGCGCTGAAGGTCAGTACTTACGCACAATTGAAGAAGGAGTTGGGGTAGTTGACGAATCACCAACTGGTGTTATGATTGAACAAGAAGGTAATTTTGTTAAAAAAGGCGATATCATTAAACACCATGATTATTCTGCTCCTGTTTTTAGTGAAACAACTTCATCAGCACCGCAACAAAAAGGAACTGGCCCAGGTTCGATTATCATTCCAAAATCCAAACAACATATGCCATTAGATACGCGAGAGTTAGAAGAACGAATTGGTTCAGTACCAAGAATTAGTGAGAAACAACGGGTAAATCCGAATGCTCGTGTTGATAATTCGTATGATGGAAAAGTTTTCTTGGGTGATATTGATAAAATTTGAACCGCCGGAAAAAAATATCGCGAAGATATTACTAAACAATCAGAAAAAGCAAAACCAAAATCTTATGTTAATCCAACTGATAACTTTGATGATTATGTTAACGATAATAATGATAATACTGAAGAACATGATGATCATCATTAATCAAAAACTAGTTTTATTAGTAAGGGAGGAACATTATGGCATTTCAAAAAGTGCTACCATATCAGGGTAATTTAATTAAATATGATTTAATTATTAAAGAACAAAAAAATATTGTTTTAAATGTCAATAATGGCAAAATTAAAGTTTCAGCTCCAAGTCATGCGCATGATTGGGAAATTGAAGCTTTAATTTATAAAAATATTAAAAAAATTATTACTGTAATTGATGTTCATGATAATTACCGTAAAATTATGATTAATCCTGATGGAACTGGTTATGTCTTTGTTTTTAATGAAAAATATTCGTTACAATTAACTGCCGAAAATGTTCATACCAAAATTATTAATTGTCAATTATTTGTAATGAAAGATGCTGGTAGTTATGAGGAAAATGTTAAAAAGTTACACCAATTTTTGAAACAAAAATTTAGTTATAAATTTGAACAATTATTGGATAAATGAGCAGCAACAATGGGTTTAACTTATAAAAATTTATCGGTGAAAGCAATGACACGAAAATGAGGTGTCTGTTATCCGCAAACTGAAAAAATTGTTTTAAATACAAAACTAATTCATTTTGACCCAACGGTATTAGAATATGTTATTGTTCATGAATTATCGCATTTAGTGCATCATAATCATTCAAAATCGTTTTGATATTATGTTGAACGATATATGTCAAATTATAAGGAAAAAGTTGAAATTTTAAAAAAAACAGGAATTTAAAACTGGTTTTTCTGCTTTAATTGACTATAATTAAGTGAGGAGATTAAAAACTATGCTTTATATTACTAACCAAGCCGATAGTAAAAAAATTGATGATTTTATTTTTAACCAATTAGAAATTCCCGCCATTAAATTAATGGCCAAAGCAGTAGAGGGATTATTTAATCATGTTAATTTAACGGTTAATAATTTTTTAATTTTTAGTAATGTTGGAAATAATGGGGGCGATGGGCTTGCTTTGGCAAAATTAATTAGTGATTATGATGCCACTAAAAAAGTGCATGTTTATATTTGCACTTCTAATGCAGACTTTGATGCGGCAAAGACACCAGAAGTGGCACATTACTATCGCCAATTAAAATCTTTAGCTAATGTAACAATTAGTTTTTTAAGTGATGATCTTGATAAACTACTTTTATGAGCTGAATTTATTGTTGATTGTATTTTTGGGATTGGATATCACGGTAAAATGCCAGCAGCAATTGCTGAAATTATTAAGAAAATTAATCAAGTCCAAAAATATGTTTTAGCGTGTGATATTCCTAGTGGAATTGATAATGATAAAGCAATAATTCCAACAATTGCAATAAAAGCTAATAAAACAGTTACTTTTTTTACTTATAAAACAGCATTTATTATTTATGATATTATTCCTTACTTAGGAGAAGTTGTGGTTTGACAGTTAGGTTTTCATCCAAAGGCTGTCAATGATATTTGTTCACAATTAGTTAATAATAATCTATTTTATAATAATAGTATTAAGTTACAATCACGACCATTAATTTCACATAAGGGGGATTATGGTAATTTAATTATTTTTGCTTCAAGTTTAGAGTATGTAAATGCTGGCACATTAGTAGCTAATATGGCTTTAAATGCTGGAATTGGTTTAGTAATTTGATCGGTTTCACCCGAAATATTAGGAAAAACCAATCATACCACCCCAGAAGTGACCTTTTGTGATTCTTCTGATCGTAATCGTATTTTAGATTTACTAACAAATAAAGTTAACATTGTTGCTTATGGAATGGGAAAAGGAAAAACAGAGCGAACATATAATACTTTAAATTATATTTTAGATAATTATAAGGGGCCAATTGTTGTTGACGCTGATGGCATTAATGTTTTAGACCCGCCATTATTGCGTAAATTACGTGGCCGTGGTGTTTTAACCCCCCATGTCTTAGAATTATCACGATTGATTGATAAAAGTGTTGAAGAAATTTTACAAGACCGGGTAAATATTGCAAAAGAATTTGCTAATAAATACAAGATCATTGTTGTACTAAAAGGTTATCAATCAATTATTACAGATGGTAATATTGTTTATATTAACGGGACGGGGAACCCTTATATGGCAGTAGCTGGGATGGGCGATACTTTAACTGGTTTAATTGCTAGTTTAATTGGACAAGGTTATGAGTTATTTGAAGCTGCCATTATTGGAACTTATTTGCATGGTTTTGCTGGTGATGAAATTTCGCAATATAAAAAACCAGTGTTACCAACCGATATTATTGAACAAATTGGTTATGTTTTAGCAGAATTAATTGATTCGAATAACGATTATCATAGGTTCTCAAAATAAAAAAGGGACCTATTTTTTATTGTTTATGTAAATTGCAAATGCCAACCGATAAAAAGTTAACTATTAATTTAGTTAACTTTTTTAAGTTAATTATAGGAGGTTGGAATTATGCAAACAAAGCAATATTTGATTTTGTGGT
>NZ_JXYY01000112.1:0-1286 GCF_016082235.1 Spiroplasma sp. hyd1 | reverse complement strand
TTTTTACTTATTTATTTAGTATATTTGTATTATTTTTATTTTTTAAAGATTTACGAAATCAACTTGCATTTTTTAAAACTATAAAACAAAGTCCTATAACGATGGTAATTGGTAGTTTGGGGAGTGGCAAAACATTATTAGCAACTCATTTATTAGTTAATTCTAAATATGATACTAAATATTCTAATTATCCAATTAAAAATGAAGATATAGCATTAGCGACTTTTGATATGTTTGATAATAATAATTTAAAAAACCCTATACCTTATAGCGAAAGTAATTTGGTTGTTTTGGATGAAATGGCGTTATATGTTCCTGCTAATGAGGTTAAAGATGGTGCTATGAAAAAATATAGTGGTGTTATTCCTAGTTTAGTTCTTATGCGTCAATATAATATTAATGTTGTATTTATTGGACAAAGAGAAAAACACCATTGAGTAGAATATAGAGAATTAGCAACTGGTTTAATGTTACCTTTAAGTTGTAAAAAACCACCTTTTCAATTTAAAGGAATATTAAAGTATTTTATTTGATTTTTTCCTAAGTTTAAATTTCATATTGGTATTTTTGATGATAAAGATAATTATGATATTTGAAAATCTGAAAGTGTTAAGCGTTCTGCCAATGGTAAAAAAGTAAAATTAAAAAATGCTAGTTCTATTGGTATGCGTAATTTTAAAATTTCTATTTCTTTGTTAGATGCAATGAAATATGATACTAAATATTTGCAATTTGTTAGAGATGTTAAAAATGATAGTGTGAAAGATAAGACATTAACTTATTGAGATTATGTTAATTTTGATAGTTTAGAAAATTTACAAAAAGGAGGTAAATAATTATGAATTTAATAACGAATTGAGATGATGCTTTTAATGTTGTTATTGATATATTTATGAAAATTATGGATTGAATGTGAACTTTAAAATTGCCAGCAACAGATATACCTTTATATGTTCTTTGAATTATAGGGGGTATTTTAGGAATTGTTATGCGTTTGGTTGGTTCAGCACCACAATTAAGTACAATGTCTCAAAATACATCTTCTGCTATGTCTACGGGTTTAGGTGCTATTCGTTTAAAAGAAAGCAAACAAATTGCACATACTAAAGCTAATTCTGAAGGAAAAAAATAATGGTTAAATTATTATGGTTTTTTTTCGTAGCAAGCATTATTGGTATAACATTTGTTGCAAATATTTTTCTTGCATCAGAGACAGCAATGGCGACAATTAAACAGTGATTTAATAGTTCAAATGATTTTTATAAATTAATTGCTCATTTGTTTAT
>NZ_JXYY01000085.1:0-2982 GCF_016082235.1 Spiroplasma sp. hyd1 | reverse complement strand
AAAAAAAACAAGTTGGGGATGTATATTTTATAATATATTTATTTTTGTGTGAAAATTTGACAATTTTAATTTTTATTGTATTATTAAATTAACTTAAACATTTAGTTATGTTTGAGTTTCAAACTTAAAAGGTTTCCTTGCTCGGAACTTAAATATAATTAAATTTTTTTTTTATGCTTATTTATAAACTTATTCAAATAAAAAACACTAATATTCAAATAGCAATTTTAAGTATAATAAAACTCTTTTCTAATAATTAAAAAATTGATGTGGTTTTTTTTGTTTTAATTATAATAATTATTTTAAGTTTCAAACCTGAAATCTTTTAAGTAATTTAATTAAATTATTTAAAAGAAAGGAGATGTCTGTATGAAAAACGAACACGGATATCTAACGCAATTAATAGAGATTAAAGAAAATAGTCCTATTAAAAATGATAAAACTGGTACAACTGAATTATGAAATGGTTATACATTTATACCAGTTATTAAATTACAAAATGGTACTGTTAAAGGTACAAAAGATTTATCAAAGTCAAAATGATTTAAAGCAGATGATGAAATTTGTCTAAAATTAAAACCGTTTTTAATTGATGGAAATTTATTTTATGTTTCTATTAGATGAGATGGTAAATTGGATGTTATTACACCATATACAGAAAATAATAACGAACAAGATTTTATTAATAAATATTCTAATAGTTCAACAATAACAGAAAGCAATAATTAATATGAAACAACAATTATGCTTAGTATGTATTAGTGATAAATTTTGAGAAAATGGTGCGACTATTTGCTGAAATTGTTTTCAATTTAAAGGTGTTAACAATGGATAAAATATGTGTTATTTGTAGAGCTGATTTCGGTTGAGAACTTGGGTCTCGTTATTGCTGAAACTGTGTTAATGAAAATGTTGTTTTAATTAATCAATATTATTCTAGGTTAAATAATGGCAAAGAATAAAAATAAATTAAGTATTAATTGAGATTTAATTATTTTTATAAATTTTTGTTTAATACTTATTATTTGGTTTATATTATTTTTTGTTTATGTTGGAGTTTTTTAATGAAAAAACAAACTAAATTATATAAGCAAAGATTAAAATATTTGGTTAATGTTATACATCAATGTTTATCAATAAAAATACCATTATTTTTGTTAAGAAAAGCATTAAAACAATTATTAATAAAAGAAAATATTAATTTACAAATTCTTACAGAAAAAGAATTTTTAATTTTAAATGAAAAGTTAAAAGATAAATTTTTAAATATAGAAAGTGAGAGTGATTAATTTGAGTGATAATATATTTTCAATGATTATTGTATTTTTATTAGTTATCTTATTATATGCTTATGTTATTTTTTCTGTTTTTAATAAAAAAGAAATTAAAAAGTCAAAATTAGAACTTGAAAAATTAGAACTTGAAAATCAAAAATTAAAGTTAGAAATTTTAGAATTAAAAAATAAGGAGAGTGATTAATTTGGCGATTTTATCTGAAATTATTTTATTAATTATTATGTTGCCTATTACTGCTTATTTTATTGCAGGAATAATAAATGTTATTAGAAAAAAAGAAAGTTCAATAATTTTAAGACAACAAAAGAAAATAAGAAAATTACAAATTGAACTGGAAAAAAGAAAAAACAAGGAGGTTAAATAATATAATATGATTATATTTTTATATGTAATGGTATTTATTACAATGTTTTTTGTTTTATGTTTTTATCTTGCTGATAGCATTATAGCATTTAAACATAGAAAAGAAATTCAAAATAATCGTGCAATTATTAAAACTCTTAAAGAACAAATTAAACAGCAACAAGTTATTAATAAAATTTAACAAGTTAATTATTAGTAATATTTTTATATTACTTTTTAACTTTTTAGAGGTTTAAAAAATATTATTTTTATTAGAAAGGAATTGAAAAAATGGATACTGGAACAAACGGAATTATTAAGGCAATTGAAGCCTGAGTTGGTGTTATTGCAGATTGAGCGAAAGAATTTACGACTTGATTTTTAACATTTTTAGGTGCAAATGCAATTTTAATTATTCCTATCGTTTTAATGTTTTTAGTGCTTGGAATTGAAACATTAAGAAAATTAATTCACGGATATTAATATTAATAATTTTAAACCTCTAAAAAGTTAAAAAGTAAAATTTATATTACTAAATGGAAAGGAATAAATAAAATGTTAGAAAAAAGTGTCTTTGATATTTATATTGAGTTTATGCAGATTATATTTGGTGTAGATATGCCCCCAGCATTAGCATATATATGTTTTGTTTTATTTTTAACTTTTATTATTGCTGTTATTTTTTGAATATTTAGATTGATATTTAGGGGGTTTGGTTAAAATTTATTNTTATGGTTTTCTCTCCCCACAAANTTTTAANNNAATNTTTTTTTAATAAGTTCAATTATTGTTAAAAATATTGTTATTCCGAATACTATTATGGTTATTGGTGAAATCATCCATAGTATTTCAAAATAAGTAGGAATTATTTTTATAAAGAATATTTTTATTAATTCTCAAAATGCTNNTATTTTTATCACTCTCCTTTNTGATTTGTGGGGAGAGAAAACCATAANAATANTANTTTAATTATAAACTTTTATTTAATTAAAAATAAGGAGGAAATTAAAAATGACTTGAAATCAGTTTTTAGATAAAGTTTATCAAGGTTTATATCAGTTTGCTTTTTTTATTCCCGCCAATAAATTAGGTTTGGTTGATAAAACTGTTGAATATTATGTTTGTATGGTGGTTATATGATTATTTATTTTCTTTACGATATGATTTGTTATTTATATGGTTTCTAAAATATGTAAGGTGGTGTTTTAAAGTGTTAAATATTAGAAAATTAATTATAAATTGATATTTAATGAATTGATTTTTTACTTTAATTATGATTGTTTTAAATTGTTTAATTATATTTAAACCAAATATGTTTAATGGATGATTGAATATTATTTTTTT
>NZ_JXYY01000074.1:0-4425 GCF_016082235.1 Spiroplasma sp. hyd1 | reverse complement strand
TAATAATATTTTAATAAAAAAGGGTATCGCAAGAAGTCTAGTGTATAATTATACTAGTAAATACTTAGGGAAGGAGAGATGTTCTCAATGCCAAAAATTTTAGCACTTTTAACAGCAACTGTTTTGGTAAGTAGTTCAACAGCTAGTGTAATAGAATGTGGAACACCTTCACCTTCAAAAATTAATGGAAAAGAAAATCTTGCGACAGAATTTACTTTGACAAATAATGTCATTGTTACTGATGACAATATTCCTGTTCTTGATTCAATTTTTGAGCAAGCAAAAACAGAACAACGAATTGCTTCAACTTTGACAGTAGATATTTTTACTGTTACTAATTCTGCAAATTTGGAAAAACCGGTTAATGATAACACTCCACAAGAGGGTTATGTTGTTTTAATAGTTCGTGATGATAATGATATTCCGTATATTGGTTCAATTATTATTCATTTTACTGTTATTAAAACAGCATCAATTGACCTTAGCCAAACAATTCAGTTAAAAGATCTTTGGGATATTACAAAATATGATTCAATTAATGATTTATACCAAGATATTTGAAAAGTAGCAGTTAATGATTTGCAACCAGATACACCAAAGAGTTACGATACGTACGATATGTCAGGGTTTAAGATACCACCGGTAACTTTTAACCAAAAATTAGATGTTGAAATGCAGGCCGCTTATAATGGTAAAGCGAATACACCAACTGCAATGTATAGTGGAACAATTGTTATTAAGTTAGCGGTCATTAGTTATCGTGCGCAAGTTAACTTAAAATTACAACAAAATAACTTACCACCAGATGCACTATATGATTTAGTTTGAACAGAAGTTAAAAAATATTTTGCCACTGATGCAAGAGTTTCAAATGATCGAAATGACTATTTAATTGACTGAAATAGTGTGACAGAACCCCCAGTTGGAGAAGCTGTTTATTTATACTTTTTAGCAACGCCAAAAGATGAGAATGCACACCATTATATTCGTGTTGTTGGAGGTGTTACTAAAGATCCAATATTGTTACCACCAACAATAAAACTAACGGTGCCAGTTGTTGTAACGCAAAGAGAACGTCCAAATGTTAATAAAGATTATATCTGGGCGATGGAAATGCAAGAAGCAAACTTAGTAAATGGACCAGAACTAAAAGACTTTGATGTAACGAGTTGAACGACAACTTTAAATCAAAATTGACCTAGCATTAGTGGGTCAAGAGTTGTGACATTAAATGCAATTAACCTTAATACAAATCCAATGTTTAAAGGTGATGTTGCAATTGAAGTTGAGTTAATTAATCAAGGAACGGCTATTAGTTTATTACCAGTTGATTCAATTTTATTAGTTCGTCAAGATCATCATACTGTTGATTCGGTGCTAAATTTAGTTTGAAATAATGTTATTAATACCCCAATGAGGTCCTAGTTTATCAAACCAATTAAGTAATTTTAGAATTAAACGAAAAGACGATTTAAAACGAGCATTAGAAGCAACCGAGCGTAATGGTGATTGAGCAACTTATGTTATTTCAATTCTTGGTAATCAAGAAGATGGATCAGGGCGTGATGTTGATGTTCTTGTTCAAGGAAAAATTAAAATGATTGATAATCCAATAACAGTTGATTTACCAATTGATTTAACAAATAAAAATTATCGTTTTAATGCAACAAAATTAGAGACATGAAAAGAACAGGGATCTTATTTTAAACATCAAATTTGAAAAGACGTTATTAAACAACCACCATTTGTTGATCAGAACGAACTTACTTTTGGGATTTCCAAAAATGAAGCTGATTGAAATGTAACAGAATTAGGAACACTGATTGGTGAAGCGATTAAAAATTATGACCCTAATACAGCAAAAGACATTTCTTTACAATTCGATCTGATGTTATTAAATCCAACAAATTATGGTGGTAAAATAACACTTGATTTTAAATTAACACCAGGAATACCAACTGCTTTTGGAGATATTGATTTAACTAATAAAGTAGAACCAATTTTTGTTCGTAAGTTACCAGCAACTGAAGACGAGAAAACTGCTTTGTTGGTAAAAATTATGGAAACATTATTAGATCAAAGCATTACAAAAAATCCTGCTTTACATAATAAGTATCCAAATGTACCATTAGATTTAAATGTGTATAATGCCTTTACAAATGAAGTTTTAAACGAACTAGTCTTGCCGATAGCAACAGATTCTATTAAGGAATCAATTATTACAATTCAGCCAAATATTCCGGTATTTGAAGGAACAGTTAAACTTAAAGTAAAACTTATTTATCAACCATAAAAAATTCTTCTAAGCTAGAAGAATTTTTTATTTTTAGGGGATAGTATTTTTTGAAGAAAATGCTATAATCATTGTAAATAAAAGGAAAAGTAGTAATTTTGGGTGATATTGATGAGCAAACAGGACAAATGAACGATAAAAGCAAGTTCGCAAGAACAAGATATTCGTTTAACACGAATGTATTTTAATAATGCAATGGAAATTGTTGGCCGTATTTTGATTTTACTTGGTCAAGGAATTATGCTGGGGGTGATTATCATTGTGTCAGCCTCATTAGCAATGATTGCAACTAGTAAGCTTCCAATTCCAGCTGTTTTTAATAATTTTGGTGTTGCTGATGGTGTTTTTCGTGGGATGACAATTATGCTTGCTTTGTTAGGCATTATCTTTTCGTTAGTTTTTGTTATTCC
The DNA here is from genome assembly GCF_016082235.1 of Spiroplasma sp. hyd1. NCBI lineage: Bacteria > Bacillati > Mycoplasmatota > Mollicutes > Entomoplasmatales > Spiroplasmataceae > Spiroplasma > Spiroplasma sp. hyd1. The sequence goes on along the minus strand of NZ_JXYY01000074.1, from coordinate 1,722 downwards.
AACGTTAATTGTTCGTAATATTAAAACAATAAAATTAACAGGAATTATTTTTATTACCTTAGGGTCTTTCTTTACTTTATTAATGTTAGCAATAAGTGTTGTTGCTTATCTTTATATTCCAGTGCGCTTAAATTTCCCGGGGGTTATTATGGCTGGAATTTGTGCATTAGTTTTGTTTTGAGGGAGTTTTTTATTATGACTTTCAGCATGACAGCAACAAAAACGGATTAATATTGCAATGGCGGAAAGTTTAGATTTTAGATCACAGTTAAAAGTGGTTGAGTAGGAAGGTGTCAAATGAAAAAAGAGAAAACAATATTGTCAAAAGGTGAGACCGCATCAGAAATGGTTCAGAAAATTCAATTTGTGGAAGATAATCGCCCAGCGTCATTAAAAAGTTTGGACAAAACGGTGGTGGATAAAACAGTTAAATCATTAGGTGAGTATGAATTAAAACGCAAAAAACAAAATAAACCTTTGCCTTATCATTATAACGTTGATGCAACTAAATATTATTTTGCAACAAAAGGAGAAACTTTAGCCCGCATAATGATTATTTTTGGGCAATTAATGTTAATTGTTGTTTCATTGGTATATATTCCAACTTTAAGTCAAGTTCTTGCCCATTTTCTGATGTCTTTGGTTTCAAAATTAAACACTTCTTTTACGGGGCCAATTGTTATTGCCTTAATTATTTTCTTATCAATTGCCTGAGTATCAACATTCTTTTTCTTAACAATTCCAATTTTAACGGCTCAGACCTTACGAACTGTTCACATTTGAACAATTATCGTAAGCATTGTTGGCAACATTAATTTTATAATTGTTTTTTTAATTGCGGTCCTACAAGTGCTTTATATTAAAGGTTCGGTTGCTGGATTAAATATTAACCCATTTATTTTATCAGGAATCATTCTTGCTGCTTTTGTTTGTTTTGCAATTGGATGTATGGCTTTACAAAATAACCGTAAGAAATATCAACGAAAAGTTGAAAATGAATTAGCAAATCAAATTCGTGCAACAAGAGGATAAGGAGAGATTAGGATGTTAACAAAAATTAGTTCAAAACGCGATGAATTAGCATTACAATGAAACACTCGAGTTGAAGTTGCAACACGGTTATTAATCATTGGTTTTTCTATTTTAGGTACTTTTATGGGTTATTTTATTAGTGCTGGTTGTGCGATGGCTTACAATAATATCAAAAATTTAACGGGAGTTATTTCACATCGAACTTATGAAATTCATTATATTATTGCTGGTGTAATTGGCCTTGTTTGTGCCTTCTTTTTCTTTTGTTTTATTGGTTTGCCCTATCTTAAATTAAAAAGAGCGGCAAGTTTTAAAAGTTGAATTATTATTTCCACTGTTTTTGCCATCATATATTATACAGTTTGTTTTATTTTAGCAGTTACTTATATTGGAATGTTTAATACAATTAATAATTATTTTATTGTTGCTTTTACTTTAATTAGTGTTTGTATTCTAGTGATTTTTCCTTCCTATGTTTTACTGTGACGAGAAGTTAAAAAACAATGAATTTTACGAAAAAAATTTGAATATTTAACAGATGAAACACAAATGAAAAAAGTTGAAACAAAGTTAGTGACATTAGAACAAGAACGACAACATCTTGTTGAATTAGAAACAATTAAGTATAATAAAGAAAAATAGACTTCTTGCATTACTTACTTGTTAAAAAATTGCAAATATTTGTAAAAA
>NZ_JXYY01000073.1:0-4473 GCF_016082235.1 Spiroplasma sp. hyd1 | reverse complement strand
AATAAAAAATAAAATAACAAATAAAAAAATGTATCAAAACTGATACATTTTACATTTTAGTTTGTGCCAAAAACATTATTGAAGACTTCATCATAAGTTGCTACCGGAATAATTTTTAATGTTTCTTGAACTTCTTTTGGAATATCTTCAATATCTTTAATATTTTTATTTGGAATTAAAATTGTTTTTAAACCACTTCGATTAGCTGAGATTGATTTTTCACGGAGTCCTCCAATTGGTAAGACTTGTCCCCGTAATGTAATTTCTCCCGTCATTCCAATATCTTTTGAAACCGGACGATTACTTAACGCACTAATAATTGCTGTTGTTAAAGTAATCCCTGCTGATGGACCATCTTTTGGTACCGCTCCTTCCGGAACATGAATATGAATATCATGAGTTTCAAAGAATTTTGCACTAATACCAAATTTATCTGAATTTGCTTTAACATAATCTAACGCAATTGACGCTGATTCTTTCATTACATCACCTAGTTTTCCCGTTAAGACTAATGAGCCTTTTCCTAAAAAACTATTAACTTCAATTGGCAGAATATCACCCCCAAATTGGGTATATGCTAAACCAGTGACAACCCCAACTTGTGATTCTTTTTCTTTTTCAGTATGTTCAAAACGACGTTTTCCTAATAACTCATTCACAATTTTATCTGTTACAGTTAAATTCGTCATTTCTTTGTTTAAGAATTTAACAATAAATTTCCGAGCAATTGCATTTAAGTCTCGTTCTAATTGACGAACACCAGCTTCACGCATATAATGTTTAATTACTTCATTAACAGCATCATCAGTAATTGTTAATTGCCCATCTGCTAAACCATTATTACTTAATACTTTTGGAACTAAATAATCTCTTGCAATATGGAATTTTTCTAACTCTGTATATGATGATAATTGAATAATTTCCATACGGTCAATTAATGCTTCTGGAATATTATCATAATAGTTTGCTGTTGCAATAAACATAACATTGCTTAAATCATAACTTTCTTCTAAATAATGATCAGAAAATGTTGCGTTTTGTTCTGGGTCTAACACTTCTAACATTGCACTAGCAGGATCACCACGATAGTCAGACGCCATTTTATCAATTTCGTCTAATAAAAATAATGGATTTGTTGTTTTTGCTCGTTTCATTGATTGAATAATTCGCCCTGGCATTGCTCCAATATATGTTTTACGATGACCACGAATTTCTGATTCATCTTTAACACCACCTAAGGCCATTTTCACAAAATTACGGCCAGTTGCTTCGGCAATTGATTTTGCTAAACTAGTTTTCCCAACCCCCGGCGGCCCAACTAAACAAATAATTTGTCCTTTTAAAAAATTAGTCATTGTTTTTACTGCTAAGTATTCAATAATCCGTTCTTTAACTTTATCTAATCCAAAATGATATTTATCTAACACTTCTTGAGCAAATTTTAAATCATTTTTCTCTTCGGTTTTTTCTCATCATGGCACTTGCATCATTCAATCAATATAAGTTCGAATAATGTTTGATTCACTTGATGCTTGTGGTAGCGCTTCATAACGAGTAATCTCTTGTTCGATTCGTTCTTTAATATTTTTAGGGAATGATTCTTTTGCTAAACGTTCTTTGTATGTTTTCATTTCATCAGCCGCATCGTCAAATTCACCTAATTCGTCTTTAATAGCTTTTAATTTTTCACGTAAATAATATTCTCGTTGTTGTTCATCAACTCGTTCTTTAATTTTCTTACTAATTTTATTATCAATATCATTTGCTTGTTGTTTATTAACTAAATAATCAAAAATAATTTGTAATCTTTTTTCAACATCTAATTGTTCTAAGATATCTTGTTTTTTTGCCACTGGAATAAATGGTAAAAATTGTGCAATTGTATCAACAACTTCATTACCATCAACTGAATCACCAATTTGATCTAATAAATCTTCTGGTAAAATGTCTTGTAATTCCATTAGTTCTTTAATATTAGCGGTAATTTTTTCAGCAATTTTATCCTCTGATTTTACAACTGATTTTAGAATATCAATGTCAGCAGCATAAAATTCACCTTCTCGTAAGTCTAAAATTTTTACCCGATCAACTGCTTTAAAGTTAACAGTTAAACTACCATCTTCTCATACTTTACGAATTTTTAATTCCGCCAAAATTCCAATGCGATAAATTTCAGATAATTTTGGGTCATCTTCTAGTGGTTTTTTTTGACTAACTAAAACAATATGATTATCAAAATCCTTGTTTGCTGTATTCACTGCTAAAATTGATTTATCTCGTCCTACTTCTAATACTTGTTCAAAGCCTGGAAAAATATAACTACCCCGTGTTACTAAAACTGGTACATTTTTTAATTGCGTTGTTTTTGAATCCATCTTTAAAACACCTCCTGTTTCTTTCCTTCACTTTATATTGACAATATCTTATCACATTTCAACGAATATCGTAATATAATTTGAACTACAAAAGAATTATAACAAAAAAATTAGCACTTGCAATAGATAAGTGCTAATTTTTGTAAATTATTATGCTTTTTTATTATATCCTTAAATATATCCTTAAAAAGATTAAAGTTTTAAGCTTTTAGTTTTTATAATGATAAGATTATTCTAATCAAAGAAAGAAGGCTTACCATGAAAAAACCTTGAACAACCTTAAACATTACTGATTTAACACCATTAGAATATGAAGTAACGCAAGAAAATGCGACCGAACCACCTTTTCAAAATAAATACTGAAATAATCACGAAAAAGGGATTTATGTTGATATTCTGTCAGGAGAACCTTTATTTGTTTCTTCTAATCAATATGATGCTGGCTGTGGTTGACCCAGTTTTACCAAACCAATTGATAAAACTTTACTCCAAGAAAAAGTAGATCATTCCTTCGGAATGACACAAACAGAAGTTCGTACTAACAAAACAAAGATTCATTTAGGGCATCGTTTTAATGACGGTCCGCAAGCTGATGGTGAGTTCCGTTATTGTATTAACTCTGCTGCATTACGTTTTATTCCCTTATCAGAAATGACAAATGCTGGTTATGAAGCATATATCCCCTTAATAAAATAAAACTAACAAATGTTAGTTTTATTTTATTCACCGTTATTATCATATAAAAAAGCAAATACTTTATCATGAATTACTTGGTCTTTTACTTGTTGTTCTGATACTAATTTTGTTTCTTTTAATGTTTTTGCATCAATCCCAAATTGTTTACCTAATTTTTCATATTGTGTTTCACATTCTTCGGTGGTTGCGACAATTTTTTCCGCTTGGACAACGCCGTCAACAATAACCCCATTTTCTAAACGATTTTTAGCATCTTTAAATAATTCTTCAAAAATATCTTCTTCAGACATTCCTGTTCGTTTTTTGTAAGTTTTCATATCCATTTGTTGTGCTTGTAGCTTTTGTTCAAACTCATGTTTCAATTGATTAGCTTCTTTCCGGATAATTGATTCTGGTAATGCAATTTCTGAATCTTCAGCAATTAAACGGAATAAGTGCCCAATAAAATGATCATATTCTTGTTTTACTAATTGTTCTTTAATATTATTTTTAACATGTTCTTCTAATTTAGCTAAAGTATCAATTTCCTTTAAATTAATATCTTTTGCTAATTCATCATTTAATTCTGGTAACTCTTTTGCTTTTACTTCTTTAATATTTAACTTAAAAACTGCAGGAGCTGATCTCAATTCTTCAATTTGATAATCGGCAGGAAAAGTAACATTAATATCTTTTTGATCTCCTGTTTTTAAACCAATCATTGCTTCTTCAAAACCTGAAATAAATTGATTACTACCAATTTCCAAGGTAAAATCAGTCGCTTTTCCTCCTTTAAATGGTTTATCATCAACAAATCCTTCAAAATCAAAAATAACAGTATCTCCTGTTGTAATTGGAGTTGTTTTTGGTTTAAAAATTGCAAAACGGTTACGTAATTGATCAATGTTATTTTCAATCTCTTCTTTTTTAACTTCAATCTCTTCTTTTTTTAAGTGGTCATGTTTAAACCCAGTATATTTATTAATTTTAACTTCTGGTTTCAAATCAAATTCTAATTCTAAAATGTATTCTGTTCAAGTAATTTTTTTAACACTTGGTGTTGGTGAAGAAAATGGTTCAATCTCTGATTTTTGGTCAAAAGCAAACTGATAAGCTTTATTAACAACCATATGATGCGCGGCATCTAAAATCTTTGCTTCTGTTAAATGTTTTTTTAATAAATCAGCTGGAACTTTTCCTTTTCGAAAACCAGGAATTTCTAACTCATTTGCTGCTTTCGTTTCTGCTTTTTTAACATAATCTGTTCATTCTGTTCCATCAATCGTTACATATCATTTTCCGATTCCTTTATCTTGAATTTTTTCTGCTTTAAATTTCATATTTTACTCCTTACCTAACTATTTTTCACATAAACCATTATAACAAAAAGAATGATTTAAAATAGTTTTTTTATTATTTTTCT
>NZ_JXYY01000072.1:0-4514 GCF_016082235.1 Spiroplasma sp. hyd1 | reverse complement strand
AAACGATGTTCATCTAATGTTGTCGCACCAATACAGTGTAAGTCACCACGAGCCAACATTGGTTTTAGTAAATTACTAGCATCCATACTTCCTTGGGTTTTACCAGCCCCAATAATTAAATGTAATTCATCAATAAATAAAATAAAATCACCATTAGATTCTTTTACTTTATTCATCACCGCTTTTAAACGTTCTTCAAATTCTCCTTGAAATTTAGCTCCTGCAATTAAGGCTCCCATATCTAATTCATAAATTGTTTTATTTTGTAAATTACTAGGAATATCACCTTTAACAATTCGTTGAGCTAATCCTTCGACAATTGCCGTTTTCCCAACCCCTGGTTCTCCAAATAAAACGGGATTGTTTTTTGTTTTACGAGATAAAATTCGGATTACCCGGTTAATTTCATCTTCACGTCCAATAATTGGATCTAATTTTCCAGCAATTGCTTCTTTATATAAGGTTTTTAGTAAATTTTTCAAGAACCTTTGGATCTTTTCCTGGTTCATATTGCTGTGCAAATCCCATAAAGTACCCTCCTTTTTTAGCACTCTCACTCTCTGTTTGCTAATTTGATATTTATATCTTATCATAGTTGTTAGCAAAGTCAACTAAATAGTGCTAAAATTTTAAAAATAATTTAATTACAAAAATATTAGATATAATAAGAAGTAAAGGGAGAAGAAAAAAAGCATATTTTTAGAAAGGAGTACCAATGAAATTACAACACTTAGATAAAAAACGTTTAATCTTAATTGATTTAGATGGGACAACATTAATGAATGATGGTAAAACAATCCATCCAAAAACACAAGAAGTAATTAAAAAAGCTGTTAATGTTGGCCATAAAGTATGTATTATTACTGGGCGCCCCCACCGGGCAAGTATTCGCTTTTATCGTGAATTAGGATTAGATACATTATTAACAAATTTTGATGGTGGTCATATTCATGACCCCTTAAAACGTGAATTTAAACGATTAGTTTTCTCAATTGCATATGATGTAATTATAAGTATTATTAATCATCCCGATGTTAGAGGCAATGTTGAAAATGTTTTAATTGAACATTATGATAAAGCAATTTGTTGAAAAAAAAATGAGGCAATTGAAAACTACTTCCATCTTGATGATGTGGCTGATGATGAATATTTTATTGCCGACCCTTACAATTCTTGAAAAGGTCCCGCTAGTAATATGGCGTTATATTTAAACGGAACTAATAAAACAGATGAAGTATTAAGAATGTTTGAAAACTTTAAGAACTCTGTTCGAATTAATATTGGCCACTATAGCAGCAAACAAAATCAAACAATGATTAATATTACAAATAAACTTGTTTCAAAAGGATTTGCAGCTGATATTTTAGCCCAATACTATAATGTTGATATTCGTGATGTTATCGCCTTTGGTGATGAAATGAATGATTTAGAATTATTGCAAAATGTTGGTTATGGCGTTGCAATGAAAAATGGTAATGATAATTTAAAAACTAATGCGCGTGGAATTACCCACTTAACTAATGATGAAGGTGGGGTTGGTGATTATTTAGAAAAATTACTAAACGGTGAAAACGTATAAAAAAGGGCTAATGCCCTTTTTTAAATTAAATAATAGTTTTTAAAATATGTCCCATAAAAATCATTAAGAATTTGTCAATTTAAACCCTTTTGATCATCTGGCGTTAATAACCATTGGGCAAAACCTTCGGCGAATAATTCTGCGTTACCACCTGTCCGACCATAACCAGATTGAATAAATGCCCAAGCCGCTAATTGTTGTTGAAACGGTGCATTATTACTAATGTCAACTTGTTTTCCTAAATAACGAACTAATGAATCATTTGGACTATACATAAACCCACGAATATTAATTAATGACTTATCTTTAGTTGGTGTACAACGCCCAGTTGCTGGTGTAATATTATGATTAAAACGAAGACGATTATTTGGTCAAACTCAAGCATAATTTGAAATCGCATGTCCTATTTCATGAACAATAGTTGAAATATTAGTTGCGGTTGAATGAAATCCAATTTGATATTGAATTTTACTCATTCGCGCTTGCAGCGAATGTTCCGTAAACACTAAACATTGTGCTAAATCATTTCCATTTCCTTTTAGTTTTGTAAAAGCTAAAACTTGGTTATTACTTACTGTACCATATTGACCAATACTATTATTAATTTCTAAATTATAGATTAATTTTTTAAAAACGGCTGCGCCAAAAATACTAACAAACAAATTGGCAAAGTCAATTAAATTATTACGGAACGGTGCTTGTTCTTTATAATAGACTTCTTGCATTACTTGTTAAAAAATTGCAAATATTTGTAAAAAAGATACTAATAGAAAAATATAATTTTAATTAATTATGTTTTTTATTTAAAAATTTAATATTTTTCCACAACGAAAAATTAATTTATTATTTAAATTATTTAATTTTAAATAAATATTTTATGTTAAATATAATAATTGTAAATTATAAATTGAGGCAATTAAATTAAATCTTAAACCAAATCTTTTTCTTCGATTACGATATTTTTCTGTAATAATTTTAAATTTTTTAAGAATAGCAAAAATATTTTCAATAATAATTCTCATTTTTGAAACTAGTCTATTATATTGCTTTTGTTCTTTGTTTAAAGGGTTTTTCTTTGTTTTCTTTGTAGGTATTAGAACATTATTGTGATTTTTTTGTATTCCTTGATAACCACTATCAACTATTAATTTGGTATTTTTTAAAATTGGGATTTTTGATTCTTTAAATAAAGCATAATCATGTTTTTTTCCGAGCGAAAAACTTGTTGCAATAATTTTTTTGGTTTCTTGTTCGATAATTACTTGTGTTTTGATCGTGTGTTTTTTCTTTTTACCAGAATAAGATTGTTTTTGTCTTTTTTTGGGCGTTGGATTGGAGTTTCGGTAGCATCAATAATAATAGTTTTATCATTAAAATAATCATTTATTAGTGCTTTTTTACCAGCAAGTTGTTGAAAATCAGAGTTTTTAATTAAAATATCTTCAATTCACTTAATATTACGATAACAATTAGCCTCACTAATATCAAAACTTTTACCAAGATGAAAATAAGTCTGATATTCTCGTCAATATAATAAAGTCATCAATAATCTATTTTCTAATGATAATTTATTAGTTTTACCACCTTTTTTAAATTTTTCTATTTCAGCAACTTTTAAAATATCTAACATTTTATTAAAAGTGGATTTTTTTATTCCTGTTAATCTTAACCATTCTCTATCATTAAGAGTATTAAATTTATTATTGTTCATATTTTTATGTCCTCATAAATTATATTTTATAATAATATTTTAATAAAAAAGGGTATCGCAAGAAGTCTAATATAACGTTAATACCATTTTTTCTAATTGATATGGATAAATCTTATTATTTGTTAAACCATTAACAACATCAGTAATTGTTTTAAAATGCGACAATGCTTTTTTTGATTAAATGCTGCTACAACTTTAGGGTTTGCTTGATAAAGCATATTATTTTCACAACGTTTAATAAAAGCTCAGTCATTGGTACTAAGTTGTCTTATTTTACCATTTGCATGCGCAAAGTTTTTAAAGGTGGCACTTACTAATTGGTTATTATTTTGGCGGGTTAAATCTATTTTTTGGTTACTATGATCAGCATATAATAAACATTTACTATATTCAGCATAATTAATTTCATTATCGCCTTTTAAAACACTTCAAAACATTCAGGCAAACAACACCGCTAGCCCTAAACTCACAATTAAAATTGTAATCATTGTAATATTTTTTGTTTTCTTCATAACCATTCCCCTTTAACAAGATTAGTTTTGTTATAATTAAAAATTGATAAAATATTACGTCCCATTTTTTATAATTATACCAAAAAACGCCTTAAATTAAAAGGTTTACGCCATATGGATAGTACCATAGGGTTCTTAAAAAAGTTTAATATAAAAAAACATCCGAAACAAAACGGATGTTAAAACATTAATATAAACAAGATGATAGTGGCTATTAGAGTTCTCTAATAACCATTTTGATTCTAGCATTTGAATACAAAAAACTATTTTCTAGTAAAGAAAAATACTAATTATTATCGTCATCATCTTCTGATAAATCTTTTATTTTCTTTTTATCAATTTTAACTCAACCAGAAGTTTGCTTTTCTTGATTCATTTGCAATCAAATATGATAATTTGGATCGTTTGGATTATTTGCTGCTTTTCGTAATTTCAACTTTTGTTCTAATGTTAAATTACTAGGATTAAAATATTCACCTTCAGTCGCATATTGATCACCATCAATTGCTGCTTTTGCTTTTTTAGCTGTTGCTAAAATTTCAGCCATTGTTTTTTCTGCCATTATATCCCTCCAGTATGAAACCATTATATTAATATTATAACATTATCTAGGATAACGACATAATTATTAAAAAAAGAGTTCGAATATTATTTTAGGTACCAGTTTTACAACAATTTTAGACTATTTTTAAAAATAGTTAATCATTAAACC
>NZ_JXYY01000070.1:0-4651 GCF_016082235.1 Spiroplasma sp. hyd1 | reverse complement strand
ATATTCAAAAAACATTCCATTATGATATTCGCAAAAGGGAGGAACAACAACACCAACAACCGAAACCATATTTTTATTGCAATTATTTATTTCACACTTTTTCGCTTTTTTCATTGTTATTTGATTTCCTTGATGAGTTCTTCATAGGCTTGTTTCTGACGCCAATAATAAATATTTTCTCATATATTAGAAAGTTTATTTTCGGTTTTAATAAATGATTTTGAATTAGTTATTACACTTTGTAATAAATTATTATTTAATTTTTCGTTTTCTAATAACTTATAAATTTCAATAGTATCTTCATCTTCTTTAACATTATTAAAAACTATTTTTAAAATTGGAACATTACTATTCTCTTGTCTACAAATATGATTTAAAGTATTTTTTAAATCTAATACTCCTTTAAAAGCACCTAAACCATTATTTATTGGCATAATAATTAAATCAGAAATAATTAGAAAATTTATTGCTAATTCCAAAACTGTTGGTGGATAGTCAATCAACACATAATCATAATTTGAAAAAATATTATTAAAACTATCAAATATATTTTTTCCTATTTTATATATTTTATCTTTTGAATATAAATTATTTAAAATAGCAGAAGATTTTGTTAATTCTTCCCCACCAATAATGATGTCAATGTTTTTATACTTTGTTAGTTGAATAATATTATTAATGCCAACATTAAACCCACCAAACAATTTTAATAAAGTAATGTCTTTTACAATTTTATTTGTATAAAATTGTACTGACAATGTTGCTTGCGGGTCAAGGTCAATCAACAAGACCTTTGCCCCATCAAGTGCCAACTTGTAGGCAATATTTTTGCATAATGTTGTTTTTCCAACCCCACCTTTTTTATTACAAAAACTAATCATCTTCATTATTGTTGTTTTCCTTTCCATAACGCTCTTCTAAAATAATTGTCATTAAAGTTGTAAAACTCCATCTTTTTTCTTCGGCTTCTTGCCTAAATTTATTTACTAAATATTTAGAACAAAAAGTATTAGGTATCATATCTTTGCTTGTTCTTTTTTTAAATTCTTTTGTATTAGAAAAACTTGAAAGTTCTTTTATTCCATTTTTTTCAAGTAATGTATTTAATTTTGCCATATTTTTCTCCTTTTTTCTTTATTCATATTGTATCATTTTTTTAAAAATAAAACATTTTTTATTTGTTTTATTTTTAAAATATAAATAAAAACACTATATATATTGGGAATTATTAAAAATAAATTTACTTTTTGATACAAATTTACCCACGAAAATAACACTCAATGCGCCACAGACAACGACAGCAAAACAAGCAATGAAAAACCCTTATAAAATAAGGATTTTAAATAGGGTACTAGGTTAAATTATTTGATTTAAATTGATCTAAATATTTTACAAGAATACTAATTTATATGATAACATTATTTTATATCAAATATAACAACTTAGAAAAATATACTAATTATTTAATAAAAAATAATATTAAACATTCTGATACATTTATTAAGACTGAAAATGATTTAAGTAGTATTTGGGAGAACCCNTANTATTGGCGNCANAAACAAGCATACGAAGAACTCATCAAGGAAATAAAATAAAGGGGGAATTAAAAAATGAAAAAAATTTTAAGCATATTAGGNACAGTTAGTTTAACTGCAACCGGCGCAAGCAGTGTCGTCGCTTGTAAAAAATTAAAAGAAAAAGAAAAAGAATATATAGAAGAAAATAACAATGATATAAAAACTTGAAATAAANTACAANNNGAANCANNAAATATGTTTTTNAATGAACTAAAAAAAGAAGACATGGTTTATCAAATAAATGATAGTACATTATATAGTGAAGTTTCTAATACAAATCAATCAAAAAATNTNNATTTNACAGGAANAGAAAGTAATATNATTACACAANTAATTNAAAATAAATTAGATAANATTAATAATAAAATAAAAANTGAANATAATAATTTTTATTATAATTCTGAACCTATTAAAATTATTCAAAAAACATTTACTATAAATTATATTGATCCAAAGGCTTACAGTATTATTAATAATATTAATGTTAAATCTACTAATGTTAAAGCAATTACTATAACATGTAATTTTCAATTTGAATTAACTTTTAAAAACATTATAAATAATTTTGATCACAAATTTGATTTTATTTTTACAACAAATAAAAATTTTATTTTAGATAAAATTTCTGAATTAATTAATTATATTATACCCAAAATTGATGAATTTTATGCAAATGAAAATAATTATAAAATTAAATTAGAAGATATTGATATTAATATTAATCCTGAATTAAAACGAAACATTGCTATGTTGGATATAAATAACAATAGTAAACTAGTAAATAATTATAATAAGAATAAAATTCAAACATTTTTAGAAAGTATGGCAAAAAATGATAAAAAAAATATTGATATTGAAATAGATAATAATTTTTTAATTTCAAAAAACAACAATAATGAAGATATTTTTAATATATGGCGTGATTTTACAGCAAAAAATCAAAAAGTTAGCACAGAAAAAGATATATTAGAAGAAAATTCTCTTTCAAAATGACTATTTAATAAAAATAATTTAAAAAATAATGGAGATGATTTTGTTAATTTTTATTATAAAAATACAATAGAAAATGAATTAAAAATTAATTCTTTTTATATTAATTTAAATGCTATTTCTATTTTTGGCCTTCCATTAATAAATAAAATTTTAAAAAAAGAAATTAATCTTTATATGACAAAACAGTGATTTAAAAATGAAATAAACTCCTTTGGAAATTTAATTTATAATTTTTTTAAATACTTTGAAACTAAATTAAACGATGATAAAACAATAACATTAAAAGTTGAATCTGAAATTTATAATAAATTAGATAACAAAAGCAGAATTAATCAAAGACACTTCTTTGAATCATTAATCACAAATTTTATAAAAAATAATAAAATGTTAAATAACATAGATATGTTTAATTTATATTTTATAGCTGATGATTTAATTCCAATAAAAGAAGAGAATAACAAAAAACATTTTGATAATACTCTTTCAACGGCAACTTGAAATATACAATTTGTGTACGGAGTAAAATGACAATTGGATAAACTTTATTATATTTCTTTAGCTAGCACAAATGATATTTCAAGTTTTTATATAGAAANAAAATANCGAGTANATACTCGNTATTTTATNTTNTTTNANATTTCGTAGGTGTTTAATTCTTGTCAAGCATAGTTATTATATATTTCAGATGATGACTTGTTGTAGCTCTGTTTTAAAGTCGTTTTTGTCAATTTGCCGTTGAATTCAATTAGCTAGTGTTTGGGTTGGGGTAATTCAATAGATTTGTCCACCTTCGCGTAGTCATTTGGTGTGTTCGTCTAATTTTTTCTTAAAACGACTTGGTGATTTTTGGGTGCGTTCAAACTCAACATAGATTTCGCTATCATTACTTTTTGTGATGATAAGGTCGGGGTAGGCGTTGAGATTGCCGTTTTCCATTTTGAGCTCCCGCTCAGTTTGATAGTAAATAATGTCGGTTTGTACAACAAGTCATTTAATTAACATATCTTGGTGTTGCAATTCATAGTAATTTACTTTAATACTTTTTTTATGATTTCGCCCAACAAAAGTATTACCCTTATGAGAGAGAATAAATATTTTTTCTTGTATGCTGGTCTATTTTATAAAAACCTTTTGAAGCGTGATAATCTAATAATCGCTCAATAGTATTTTGATTTTTATACAACAGCAAAGATATTTGTTCTGCTGTTAAGTATCCCCAACGATTTATCATAATCAATATTTTTTCTAACTCACCCATGGTGTATCAACTCCTTACCAACCACCCTTTTTCTACTGACAGGGTGGGGTTTTTTCTTTTTTGTGTTCGCTTTTTTCTTTTTGCCCGTGCCCTTAAAAGAAAAAAGGAACTAGGTGGTTATTTATTGGTTATGTTAATTGTAATTAATATAACCAATAAATAACCACCGCTGCGGAACACAAACATTAAGCCCAAACCCCGTGCTATCAACAACGTTGGGAGTGCGGGGTTTGGGGTGAGCGGCGTGCCAAAATGCTTGTAGTTCCGCAGCATAAGCAAAATAATTATGTCATATTATTAATTTTTTAAAATCAAAAAAATATTAATAACAAACATATATTTTTTATTTAAAAAATAATAAAATTACCATTAAATTTATTTAAAAAATATATAGAATTTATTAAATATGTTGTTTTGATATAGTATAGGGATAGTTTTGGAATTATATTGGAAGAAAAGGGATAATAAAAATAGGTGCTTTACCAAACAGTAAAAATGATATGATGAAGACCATATCTTGCTGTTGTATTTGTTGTCTTGCTACAGCTGTGGTTTTATGCAAGTTCTGTGCTGGGGTAATAGGGGAGTGAAAAACTCACTAGGGAATTAGTCTAAGTTGTCTAATTCCGTTAATAATTGTTCGAGTTCTTCTTCTGACATTTTTGGTGGGTCACCCTTGTTTTTTTCATAAACAGTGTTATAATTATCAACAAGAGAATAATTCTCTTGTATTTTTTTATCAGTTTTATTAGCAGAATGTTTGGCTTTGATTGAAGCTTGAAATTCTGCTTTTTGTTTGGCCATTGCTTCTAGTTCAGTTTGG
>NZ_JXYY01000068.1:0-4786 GCF_016082235.1 Spiroplasma sp. hyd1 | reverse complement strand
GCAAGAAGTCTATTAAATAATTAGTATTTAATGTTTTTTCTAAACTAGGTGATTTTTCTTGTATTTCATTACCATCATCATTTTTCAATAGTTCAAGATGACAATTTTTATAACTTAATTTAAGATGTTTTCTAATTTTATTAAAATCTAACACCTCAANTTCAATTTCATCACCAACAGTGAAAAAATCTTTAATATCTCTTACATAATAATCTGAAATCTCACTAATATGAATTAAACCATCAGCCTTTTCTGCTCTACAAAAAGCACCATAAGGTGTAATATTTGTTATTTTAACATTAACTTTATTTCCTTTTTTATACATAAAATTAAATATACTTCCTTTCTTTAAATGCTTTAATTATATCATTAAGACTATAAAAATCATTTGCAGAATTGGGCGAGCGGTTGATTTTTTTAAATTTTTGTGATAAAATGACTTACAAGTTAAAAAAGATTTTGAAGTTCTTTCAAACAAATTTGGGAACCTTTATAAAATTCTTCGCTTAACGCTTAGAATTTTTCCCAAGTACTTTGAAAAGCGCGGCAAAAGTTTTTTTAAACTTTAAGTTATTTTTCACAAAATTATGAAAATCACCGCGAGCCCAGATTAGTATTAAAATATAATCACAATAATAATCATTCTAAATAAGCCCCTTTCTAAAATAAAATATTTAAAACTCTTGACTTGCATATATATAATGTCAATATATCTTGATAAAAAGTTTCAAGATGAAAGAAAGGAAATTATACAAAATGAAAAAACTGTTAAGTTTATTAAGTGTCTTAACAATTAGTGGAACTGCTGTGCCAACAACAATTGCCGCCAGTCCTTATGAAAAACAAGAAGAAAATAAAACACAAACATCAACTGAATATTCTATTTTTAAAAATGATGCGTCGTTTAAAACACCAAGATTATATGTTAATTGAAATGCTAATGATTATTTTGATAAATTAAAAAAACAAATTTTAAAAAGTTTATTAGATAATGGAATTATATTAAATTTAAACAATAGTGGTGGAACATCATACTTTGCTATTAATAATACACAATTTAATTCTTTTGTTATTCCTTTTTCTGTAGAAAGAGATAATCAATCAATTAATATTGACTTAGTTTTTAGATCAAGCGATTTTTATTTACAAGGTTTTTCATATGATACAATATATTATCATTTTTCCGATTCTACAATAACAAGTATTAATGGTCAAACTCCTAGAAACTTAAACTTTGATTCAAATTATAACACTCTGATCGGTGATTCTAACCCCACAATAAGTTGATCAGGTATAGAACAAGCTTTTAATGATTTAGTAAATTATGGTGAAAACCCCGGAAACAACTCTGTAATCAGAGGGGCATTAGCTCGCGTTATTTTAGCAACAGCAGAAAGTATGCGTTTTAGACAAGTTAGAGAAAATATTGAAAGAACTTATAATCAAAATATTCAATTATATTGAAGAGATGATTTTTACCCAATTATAACTAATTGATCAAGAACCACAAGCGAAGCAATTAATTATTTAGAAGAACATGAAAATAGTTTAGATGGATTTACTCACATTAGTAAGATTTTAATATTTACTTCAGTAATTTTAATGCATTTAAATAGTTGTGGAAGTTTTTACTATAAAAATAATACAACGTGTTATGATAAACCAATATTATCAAAATTTTTAACTGAAAATCAACAACCAGTAGAATATTTTTTAGAATGACGTAACGGAGAAGAAAAAATTGGAATACTTGATATTAATTTAGGCAGAGAAATTCCAACTTATTATAATAAAATTATTTTTTTTAATGAAGAAGAAAATAAAGAGGTATATTCAAAATTTTCTTGAGGTGGAAATTCACATTGGGGTTGAAATGTAAATGATATTTTTAAAAATAAGAATATTAAAGATATTATTACTAATGTTAAAGTTGTTTCTGATTCAGATGCTAAAAAATATGCAAATAAAGAATTAATTGATATTAAATGACGTGGTTCAGCAAGAGGTAAAGTATATACTGGTCTTACATTTTATTGAAAAGAAGATAATACTTGACATTTACAAATTTTAACATATTTATACGGTGAAAGTTGAGCAAGTTGAAGTGGCGGTGCTTCATGACACAATCTTGGCAGACGTATTGAATTATCTTAAATTAAAATAATTAAATGAAAAAAATATTAAGCATTTTAGGAACAATCACTTTAATAGGAACAAGTACAACAAGTTTAGTTGCTTGTAATACACCACAAGAATATACACCTGAAAAATTANAACAACTAAAAGAAAAGAACAATATAAATACAAAAAATGGTATTTTAGAATGAATAGCGCAACAAGAAACACCATTTAATCAAGTTGATAATAAATGATATTTTGTGGTGTGGCGTAATGATGATAATGGTAATTTAAAAATTAGTAAATTTAAAAATAATGTAAAATTGAATGTTGGTGAGACACACACTATTAACGAGAGTTTATATTTATTCAATGGAAATTTTGCTGCTAATTTAAAAATTGATTTACAAGTTATTTTAAAAAACGGAGTTCCTCTTGGATGATTTTTCGATAGGGATAGCGCTTTTTTAAAATCTGTTTATTGTTGAAATAATGAGAGCGAACCAAATATAGATGTTGAAAATAAATTAAAAAGTTATTTAGATTTATAAATCTAAATAACTTTTTATATTTCTAATGTAATTAATGATAATTTTTCATTTTTTTTATTAAATAGTTGTAAATTATTAATATTAATTTGTTCTTTTTCTGTAAAAATTGTAATGTCATAATTTCCATAGCCTCATATCCCTGATATTTCAATCTGATTTAAAATAAATAATTCTTTATCAAAAGTTATTTTAATTCTATCTTCAACTAAATTTTTAGTCATACTTATTCAAACTGCTTTTGAATAAAGTAATCTATATCATTGAGAAAAATGATTTAAATAATCTTCTATTTTGTCATTAGAAACAATTAAATTAGTTAAATACTTGCCATATTCTCCATCTGATAATTTAATTTCAGCAGGAATAAGAGAAGGTATGTCGTTTGTTTCTAATTCATTTGTTATTGATAATCAATTAAAATAATTTGCTTCTAACTGATAAATGGGGTTTTCTGAAATATCTTTGTTTTTAATAGTTACTTTAATTTCACCATCNGCATTGTTTATATTATTTTGATTTTTTAAATTTCAGTCTGTAATTTGTCCTGTTTTTGGATCAATAATTGGTGTATTCGGTTTGCTATCATTATTTCAACAATAAACAGATTTTAAAAAAGCGCTATCCCTATCGAAAAATCATCCAAGAGGAACTCCGTTTTTTAAAATAACTTGTAAATCAATTTTTAAATTAGCAGCAAAATTTCCATTGAATAAATATAAACTCTCGTTAATAGTGTGTGTCTCACCAACATTCAATTTTACATTATTTTTAAATTTACTAATTTTTAAATCACCATTATCATCATTACGCCACACCACAAAATATCATTTATTATCAACTTGATTAAATGGTGTTCCACTTGCATAAATTTCTTTTCAATAATTTTTAGGTGGAGTGGGACCACCAGAAAAATTAAAATATGATGAATTTAATAGTACTTGACAATCTTTAAATTCTCAATATCCATTTTCTTTTTTAACTGGTTTTGAAATTAATTCAAAAAAATAAGGAGAAAATAATTTAATATCATCATTATAACCTTTATTAATTGCATATTTACTATATGTATAATTTGATAACATATAAACAATTTGCTTAAATCTTTTAACAGCATTATCATTTAAAGAAGTAAAATTATCTAATTTTCAATTTTCAAATAAACCATCAATAACATCTTCAGGTTTTTGTCCTTCGAATTTTTGGCGCAGCTCAGCCACTTTATTGGTAGGATTACCTTTTTCGTCGTATTTTGAGCCTTGGAATTTTCTATCGTAATTATAACGATATGTTAAAAAATTTAACAAAATAATATTTAGTTCTTTAACGTCTAATAAACCTAAAATATCTTTTCCTTGAATATAGTTTTTGGCAATACTTCACGGTAAAAAACTTTCAGTAAATCAATACTGAAATACTTTTAAATTAGGTTCTGTCTCTATTGGCATTGATAATAAGGGTACTAAACTAGCATTTTCAATATTTGATGATGGATAAGAATAAATACCATTAATATTGCCTCAACACCTAATATTTCCAAATAACATCGCTTTAGGATATTTAATTTCAATTCCATTAACAACAGTATCTTCGGGTAATGATTTTTGTAATACTAAATGAATACTATTTTGGTTTTTTCATTTAAAGTCAGTTATTTTAACTAAATGGGTAGATTTAATAATATTAACACCATCTGGTGAATAGGGGCGTTTATATTCTTCGATGATATAACATTCATTTTTATTATCTTCACTAATTGGTTCATTAATAGATACTATTTTTAAGTCTAATGTTTCTAAAAATGCTTTGTCTTGTTTTGAAATATCATTAATTAAAATATCTTTTTCATCAATCATAACATAACTTGTACTATTATCTTGTACTGTGGTGTTTTGTTGAATTTGTAATTTAAAATTAAAGTCACTAATTTCATAGCCAGTTATTTTAATATATTCATCTTTGTCAATAAAACCTATTTTAACGCTATTTTGAGAGTAGTTTAAGGTTGGTTTTTGCTTTGTCTTAACAAGATTATTAATTTTATAAATATATAAGGTTCTTGCGCGGTCTTCGGTAAATAACTGTTCTAAGTCGGGGTCACTATATTGTGATTGATTAGC
>NZ_JXYY01000067.1:0-4840 GCF_016082235.1 Spiroplasma sp. hyd1 | reverse complement strand
TTAGAATGAAGTTATTATGTTTTTTATTTTGGTCATACTTTTACTTTATTTGGTTTTATGTATGTTTATTTATATGGATTAACAAATTATCAGTTTTCACGAAAAGCAATTCAAACTAGTTTTATCACCGGAATTATTTAACCAATATTTTGGTGAAAATTATATTGTTGGTGATATTGCATGAGCATTAGGATTAAAAGATTTAGCACGACCATGACAGTTCTTAATTAGTTTTATTTTAGGAATCCCAATCATTGGATTAGGACTATTACTAATTTATTTATTTAAACCAATTTATCACCACCAAACAAAAATTAGGGTACATGATACATGATGAGAATTATTATTAAAAAAAATAAAACTGCATCATAACAAAAAAACTAGGGAAGAAAACGCCTAGTTTTTATTAAAGGTTTTAACCTTCATATTTTAAATAACGTTGTCAAAAGACGGGAGCTAAGCTCCGTAATGAAAGTGGAATGACAATTTGCATAATTGGATAAGTAAAAATAAAACTATGAATAAAGTTATAAACAATTGAATATAATCAATTTGTATAATCAGGTCAAACCGAATCAGGGAATAACGTTGTTCAAATTAAAGCTCCCACTAAAACTTGTGAGACATAAATCAAACTAATAATGCTAAAACAAATAATAATATAATTGATATATGTAATATATTTTTTATCATTATTAACTTTAAAACGCATAAATCCAGCAATCATTGGCACAATCATTGGAATGAAATAATCTAGTAAATATGATCAGGGTGAAACAATAAATCCTGATGGAATAAATAACAAGGACATTAATGCGCTAATTGCTCCCGTAATAAATCCAGCTAAAGCTGAATGAATAAAAGCAATGATTGTTAGGGGAATATATTTTAATGCAATACTGCCACCATGTGGTAAATTTGGAAGCATAGTTTCTAAAAACGCTAAGACAAGGGTTACAGCAGCAAACATTGCAATAATCACAAAATCAAATGTTTTTCATTTTCAAATTCCTAAATTAATTAAAAATCGTTTTTTCTTGCTTGCTTTTGCAAAAAGAACATCACTAATCTTAACTTCATAACTATAAATAATAATATTACTAATTAAATTAATAATATTAAGACTAATAAAATTTAAAATAATAAATTGCATTTTATAATTAATATATTCTTCATAGGTTGTTAATCAAGTACTAATCGTATATATAATACTAAACATTATACCAAAGACACAAATTGCAATAAAAAAAACTCATAGACTTTTAAAGTTTTGATCATGTTCTAAATGCAAAATTGTGCTTAATGTTGTTAGTGGTAAAACACTAAGCGTGATTAAAAAACCTAAATATAAACCAATTGGAATAAAAATTGTTAACTTATTGTATCATAAAACAATTCGTTGTTGTTTTACAGTACATTTAAAAATTGGTTTTTGCTCCATATATAAAAAAATCTCCTTACACAAATAACTTTATAATTAACATCTGTGAAAATGAGGATCAAACTAAATTTATTAAATTAATAAATAATGAATTTGAACTCCCTCCGCTAGTTTTAACTAGATCAGGTTCTAAGAGTATTTCTCAAACTTATTAGAAATAATAAGCTACCTCTGTCAATTATATTATTATCATAACATTGTAAGAAAAAACTGCAAGAAATTTTGGAATTTATTATATAATATATAGTAGAAGTTAGAGGAAGAGATATGTTTAAGTGATTTAAAAGAAAGAAAAAACAGGATATAATCGTTAATTTAGCTGCAGCTAGTAGTTTTGATGATGACATTGAAGCAGCAAGCGGCATTGATTTTAGAGAAAGCTTTGTTGCATCAACACCAACCGTGGTAGTGATGGAAGATAATTTAGAACCTAGCATCAAACCAAATGTTGATCAAAAAAATGTTAAAAATATTCATAATCTTGTTCAAAATGCACGTAGTCAAATAAATAAATATAAAGAAGAAAACAATGTTAATGAACATGAAAACTTATTAGAACGATTAGAACGTTTAAAAAACCTTCGTGATAGTTCACAATCAAAACCAAGTGAATTTCAACAAATGTTAAATCAAATTAAAGAACGTAATTTTAATGACCGGATGGCTTATATTATGGATCGAATTAAAGTTTCACATCGAGATGATAATAAATTGGAATTAAATCAGAATGGTGAACCAAAAGAAAAAACAAGATCAAAGCAAGCAAAAAAAGATAATATTGCAATTACTGGTAATAAAAAAGAAATTACTAAAATTAAACAAAAATTAGCCCAAGAAGATTATGCTGTTGTAAAGCAAAATAATGATTTTACGATTACATTATCTGTTGAACAATTTCAACATATTGTTCGTGATACTGTTGAAGATGTTTTGGTTGATTTAGGAATTAAAAATAAAGATGAATAATTATTCTTTCTTTTTCATTTTGGGTAAAGTTAACAAAAAAATAAGTGATGGGGGCAACGATAATGAAAATAGCGTTATTTGGGGGTAGTTTTGATCCATTTCATACCGATCATTTGGCCATAATTAAATTAGTTAAAGCTAAAACAGACATTGATCAAGTGTGAATTATTCCAACAAATCAAAATCCTTTTAAAACACGAAAATTATCTCCTGTTAGCGACCGATTAGCAATGATTAAATTAGTAGTTAGCAAACTATCATATGTTAAAATTAATTTAATTGAATTAGAAAATACAAAACCTAGTACAACTTATAATACTGTTTTAAAGTTACACCAGCAATTTCCAACGTATCAGTTTTATTTTATGATTGGTTCAGATCAATTACAAACGTTAGGAAAATGGAATAATATTGCTGAATTAATAAAAATGCAAACATTTATCATTTTTCAACGAAATGAGCAAATTAAACAAACTATTTTACAACAATATCAAGCACTTTTGATTCCTTTTACTAATAATTTGCATTTATCTTCAACAATGTTACGGGAAGGAGAAAAGGTTGCTTTACAGTTACCAGCAATTACAAATTATGTTAATAATAATTTATTATATTTGCCAGAACGATTAGGACAAAAGATGGATCCTGAACGTTATCAACATTGTTTAAATGTTGGTAAAAAAGCACAAGAATTAGCATTACGATATGGGTTAGATCCTCACAAAGCGTTAATTGCCGGAACTTATCATGACATTACAAAACAGTGACCAAAAGAGAAACAAGAAGCTTATTTAGAAAAATATTTACCAAGTTTTTTAACAGAACCAGTTCCAACTTGACATTCGTATACAGGATATTGTTATTTAAAATATGATCTTCTTTTTACCGATAAAGAAATTTTGTCCGCAATAAAATGACATACCGTTGGTCATCCTCAAATGACTTTATTTGAAATGATAATTTTTATTGCGGATAAAATTAGTGCGGAACGAAATTATCCTGGTGTTGAAAGTTATCGCGCTTTAGCACAACAAGACTTAACAAAAGCATTTCAAGCATTATTAACAATGCAATTTGACCGTGCCGTAATGCAAACTGGTCTTGCTCATTTAGGAAGAAAACTTAAATTAACTTATCAAGAATGAAAGCGAGGAAAATAATCTAATGAATTTAGTTATTAGTGCGATGGAAGCTGAATTAGCTTCAACAATAACAGCCTTACAGCCAACTGAAATTATTAAATATGATAATATTAAATTGTATCAAAAAGGAACATGATTATTTGCAATTAGTAAAATTGGCTTAGTGAATGCGGCGATGAGTTTAACAGCCTTAATTAATGATTATGCTATTAAAACAATTTATAATGTTGGTACGGTGGGGAGCTTAAAAAAAACAATGCCACTGTTAACGATTTTGTTGATTTCCGAAGCATATTATACTTTTGCTGATACACAAGCATTTGGATATGCAATTGGTCAAATTCCTGGTGAAGTAAGTAGTTATCAAAGTGATCAAACGTTATTAACGTTAGCTAAAACAAAAATATTAGATCCTCAGCAAGCTGTTTTGGGAAGCAGTGATATTTTTATCGATAAAGCAGAATATTTTAACCATATTAAAACAAAATTTAAAGACAAAATTGATGTTGTTGATATGGAAGGGGTTGCTTTTTTTCAAGTTGCAGCAAAGCATCATTTACCAATGATTAGCATTAAAATTGTTAGTGATTATTTGGAATTAAATGGCGATAGTGCAAATAGCCAATTTGAAAAAAATTTACCCTATGCTAGTCTGTTAATTCGTGATGTAATTATGAAATTTTTAAAAGATTAAACAATAGTAAGAAAAAAAGTTGTTTTTGATAAAAATGTCAAACAAAAGAAGACCTTCTGAAAAGATGTCATAGATATATAATTCTTAACAATAACCTATAAATGGAAAAAATTTTAATTTTTTATGGAAAAATATTTGAATTATATTTTTTTATTAACTAACACAACGGGAGAAAAGAAAAAATTGACAATATTAAAATTAAAAATATAATATAAATATGTATCAAAGAAGAAAGGAAAAATAATAAATGAAAAAAATATTATCTTTTTTAAGTATTTTTAGTTTAACAATAAGTGGAACAAGTAATATTATTGCTTGCAATGATAGTAAAGATTTAGAATTTACAGATAAAGAATTATTTGATTTTAGAACAAAAGATATTCTAAGTAATGAATATGTGGATGTTTATAAAAATATAAAAGATAAGTATCCAAATATGAATATTGAAATTATAAAAGAAAAACAAAAAAATGGTAGAATTGCATGAAGTAATAACATTGGTTTGTCTACTACTAAAATAGAGTTTAATGGTGATGGTGGAGAAACTTTTGGAAATCAATAGACTTCTTGCATTACTTGTTAAAAAATTGCAAATAT
>NZ_JXYY01000071.1:0-4591 GCF_016082235.1 Spiroplasma sp. hyd1 | reverse complement strand
TATAAGTATATTATTTCTAATATTAGAATACTCAGAACCAATAATTGTTAAAATTCAATTAAAATTATAACTTTGTTTTGATAACTTATTTTTCAAAAAAATAGATAGTTCTTCTTTTGTTTTTATTTTAGAATTTTTAGAAATTATGTTAATAAATAATGTTATAAAACAATCTTCTTTATAATTTTCAAAATTTTTTGTTGGTTGGTTTAATTTACAATGCAAGTAATAATAATCTTTGAAAAAATCTATTTCAGATTGAGTAATAAAATTAAAATTTCCCATTTCATCCTTAAAACTTATTTTTACTATAATATTCTATGTTTCTTTTAATAAAATTAATTTCAGTTCCTTCTTTATTTACATTATTTGGTACAATTATTTCTTTTTTCATAAAATAGTTCCTTTTTTAACATAGAGATATAATATCATAATTTACTAAATTATGTTAATTTTACAAAAAATATTTTTTATTTTATGTTATTATTTAATTAATAGATTTGTTGCACTTGCATTTACAATTTACAATAAAAAATATTAAATATAAAATAATATTTAATATTTTTAAAAAACAAGGAAAGGAAACAAACAATGAAACGATTATTAGTAATCTTAGGAGCTTTCGGGTTAACGGCGACTGGTGCAACATCAGTAGTTGCATGTAATAACAAAAATGTTGCAGATAATGATTTATTAAAAGTTAAAACAATTACTGCCCCATCAGTAGTAACTGCGGTTAAACCAGAAAGTGTAACAAAAGATGAAGTTAAAACAGCTTTAGCAGCAAATGTATTATTAGCAGTACAAGGAATTGCTAAATCAGCAAAAGCAGATGATTTTACATATGATGTTTTTAAAGATAACAAAGGGACTGCATATAGTAATGTTAATTTAAAAACAGGAACAGCAGATGTTTATGTTAAAATTACTGCCGCAAAAGGTAAAAAAGTTGTTGTTAATTCATCAGGATATATTAAAATAACTTTGCCAAAAGAAGGAACAGTAGATAAAAAGGATATTACAGGGACAACAGTGGTTGATCCACAATTAACAGCTAATACAAGTCAGAAATATTCTGATTTGTTAAAAGAACAAGGTTTAATTACGGCAGTTATTGCTGGGATTCAAGCAAAAACTACTCTTAGTACAGAAGCAACAACAGATTTTACTTTAACAAGTGATAAAACTGCTGATGCTAATCAAGCAGCTGGTGCTGTTAAAATTACTGTTACTGCAACAGGAGGATCAACCAAAATTTCAGGAACATTTGATTTTACAATTACTCTAAAATAATAATTAAATCAAACAGAAACACTATTAGAAAATAGTGTTTTTTATTTGCAAAATAAGAGATCCATTAAATTTTTGTTAGACTTTAAAAAGCAATTTAATCTAACATCTAATCCAAAATGCTTGGTTTTTTCGTTATTTTAGGATATACTTATTAGGTTGTTAAACTTTAATTTATTCTGTTATCCAAAATAATGCCAATATGTGAATTCAACAGGCGTAATGTTAAAAAACAACTAAACTATTTTATACTAACTATTTAAAGGAGACTAAATGAATTTTAATACACTAAATTTATCCCCAGCTTTAGAACGAATGATTACTAAGATGGGATATACCAATTTAACGGAAATCCAAGAGAAAGCTATTCCAGTTGTATTAAATAATCAAGATATTATTGGGAAGAGTCATACCGGAACTGGTAAAACAGCAGCTTTTCTTTTACCAATTTTGCAAAGACTAGACCCACAATTAAAACGGCCACAAGCTATTATTTTATGTCCAACAAGAGAATTGGCAATGCAAGTAATTGATCAGGTTCGAAAATTTGCAACTTATTTAGAAGGGGTTAATGCAACATTATTATGTGGTGGTTCTCATTTACAACGTCAAATTTATTCATTACGAAAAAGTAACATTGTTGTTGGAACACCAGGACGAATTGCTGATCATATTAACCGTAATACATTACGATTGAACACAATTAAAACAATTGTTTTAGATGAAGCAGATGAAATGCTAAAAATGGGTTTTAAAACCGAACTTGATAAGGTATTTGAGAATGCTCCTAAAAAATATCAAACATTATTATTTTCAGCAACAATGCCAAAACAAGTGCTAGAAATTGCTAATAAATATCAAAATAATCCTGTTGAAATTGTTGTAACAAAAAATGCTACCGAACAAAATAATATTACCCAGTATTATGTTGATGCAATTTCTTATCGTAAAGAAGATGTGATAATTGCTTTATATAAGAATTTACAACCAAAACGAAGCATTATTTTTTCTAATACAAAAGCTTTTACTGATAAAATTGCTAAAATGCTTGCAACAATTGGAATTACTAGTTGCGTTATTAACGGTGATAAGCGCCAACGTGAACGATTGCAAGCAATGCGATCATTTCGAGAAGGAAAAGCAACGGTATTAGTTGCAACTGATGTTGCTGCCCGGGGAATTGATATTGATCAAATTGATTATGTTTTTAATTATGATATTCCAACAGAACGAGAAAGTTATATTCACCGCATTGGTCGCACAGCCCGCGCAGGTGCGACAGGTGTGGCAGTAACGATTGTTTCTAATCGCAATGATTTAAATGAAATTAAACATTTAGCACAATATCAAAAGAAAAAAATTGAACTATTTGATATTACTGGCTATGATTTAAAAGAAAAAACAAAAGAATCAAAAAATTTTGGTGGGAATTACAAACAGGCAGATTCTAAACAAAAAAATAATAATAGTAAATATCATAATTCTTATAAAACTGATCGTGGTAACTTTAATAAGAGTAATGCCCCACAATTTGGAAAAAATAACAAAAGAAAAAATAAGAAATTTTCAAAAAACAAATCAAAATTTAACTAAATTTTAATGAAAACAAAGAGGATCCTCCTCTTTTTTATATATAGTGGATTGATTTTTAATTTGTAAAAAATAATAAATTATTATTTTAAGCAGCACAACAACTATTACATTATATGGTTGTAAAAATACTGGTGATTATCAAAATGAAATAATTTTTCTTAATAAAATTATCAAAAACCAAGATTTAGGAATTTTGGCAAATAGCAATTCCACAACAATTTTTGCTAGTTTAAAAAAAGCAAATCCGAATCTTATTTTAGAAGAGATTGAAATCAAATTAGGGTCGGTGACTAATAAATCGTTTATTATTCAAGCTATTAAGAACTCAACAATGTATCAAGGGGAAGTTAAAGTTAATTTTCGGATTAATAACGAAGGTACTGAACAAAATGATAATTTACTAATTGGTTATTGATACGAATGAGGTGGCACAAATCAACAAAAGCCAGAATTATGAGAAATTGATGCAAGGTATAATGTAATTATTGTATCCTTTCTTTATACTGATCAACCATATCAAATGCCAACTTTTGTTGCTCAAAATCCAGTTAATTTAAAGAAGGGGATTAAAGTACAACATGAAAAAGGCCATAAAGTTTTGATTTCAATGGGTGGTCAAACTGAGAATAGTATGCGTTTTCGTCAAAACCAAAAAGATGATTTAAAAAAAGCATTTAAAAGTGTTGTTAATGAATATGAATTTGATGGGGTTGATATTGATTGAGAAGGAGAATGTTTACAAGATAACGAATCAAAACAAACAACAGCTATTGCTTTAAAAGAAATTAAACAAGAATGACAAGCAACAAAAAAGAAAGAATTTTATATTACAATGGCCCCAGAATTTCCTAATCTATGTAAAACATCAGCAATGTCTTATGAGATATTTCTGACCGTCTTAGCAGGATTCTATAATTGAATTCATCCGCAATTTTATAATGGTTGAGCTGATGGCGTTTTTGTTGATTCACAAGATGCGAAAGAATTGTGTCTAACTCCGGGGATGGTTATTAGTAATGATAATAATGAACTTCGTGGTGAATTTTATTATCTATTAATAAAATATATTACAACAGGTCAAAGCCAGTATAATAATTTTTTACAAATTGATGCTGATAAATTAGTAATTGGTGCATCAACAAGTGAACCAGCTGGTCGTGGCGCCGCGACAAAAGCAGCAATTAATCAAGCTTTTGTTTTATTAACAAAAAATAATATTATGATTCGTGGTCTGATGACTTGAGCAATTAACTTTGATTATCCATTAAATTGAACTTTTGCTAATTGATGAAGTTTAACATGAGGGAAAAACTAGTTTTATTTTTAAGTTAAGGGCTTTTTTTGCTAAAACTAATTAAGATCTTGGAAGGATATGTTAATTAGTTTTTATTTTTTTCTAAACAATTGATGATTTAGAAACGAGCAAATAATATGATAATTTATTTAAATATTTTGCAACTATTTTGATAAAAATAAAAATAATAGAATAAAACAAGTATTAATTTAAAATAGTGCTACAATAGGGTTGAGGTTTAGCAACTTTGTAGAAACCACACACATTTTGTACTTTTGTGGTATTTACATTTTTATAAAATAAATTTTATTAATATTTTAAATAAGGAGTTGAAATTATGCAAACAAAGCAGTATTTAATTTTGCGGTCGTTAGTGAAAAAGTATGGTAAAGATATTGTTATTAATACTGTTAA
>NZ_JXYY01000102.1:0-1749 GCF_016082235.1 Spiroplasma sp. hyd1 | reverse complement strand
TAAACTTTTTTAAAAAATAATAATTCTTAATTTTTTATGAATTATTTTGGTATATTAATCATATTAATTTTTCAATTTTGACCATCTTCAACAAAAAGGCCAATTAAAGGTTGGGGAATTGTCAATTCCTTAATGCTTGCTAAGTCAAGCACAGTATTAATCGTTTGTTCGGCACTTGTTGCTACTTTTGTTAGCCATTGGGGTTCAATAATTAATTGACGGCCAATTGCAACTAATGATAACCCGCTTTCTAGCCCTTTTAAAGCATCTTCTGGGGTACAAACACCTCCAACTCCAATCAAAGGAATTTTACCTTGATAACGCTGTAAAATGCTAGTGATTGTTGGAGTGGGATTTTCTTTATTACGCATACTTTTTCGTCATAAATATGATAATGAAATGTGAATGTAGTCTAAAGGGAATTTAATTAACTGATCCATTAATTAATAAGTATCTTCTAACGTGATGCCTGGTTCTTCAATTTCTTCTGGTGAAATTCGATAACCTAAAATAAATGGATTTGTTGCATGAGTTTTAATAATATCACTAACTTTTGTAACAATTGCTAGTGGAAATGCCATTCGTTTTGTTAAGTCACCACCTCATTGATCAGTTCGTTGGTTTGAATGGGGTGAAAAAAATTGCTGGATCAAATAAGTATTAGCACCATGGATCTCAACCCCATCAAATCCAGCTTTAATTGCTCGTAATGTAGCTGCTCTAAAATCCGCAATAATTGTATTAATTTCTTCATTCGTCATTGCTCGTGGTTCAATTGCTGTTGGTCGTAACGATTTAATCGCACTAGCAGATAATGGTTGTTGCTCAAGAAGCGTTGCGGCTGGACATTGGCGCCCACCGTGGTGAATTTGCATAATAGCAATACTATTTTCTTGATGGATAATATTAGCTAATTTTGCTAAATTTGGAATATATTTATCATCATCAATTGCTGGTTGACCAATAAAAGCTTTACCATTACGATTAACATAACTACACCTAGCAATGACCATTCCTAAATCTTTCGCACGGGCTTGATAATAATTTAATTCATCAAGGGTATATTTGCCGTTTTCAAAACCAGAAAAAGTGGTCATTGGACTCATTACAATGCGGTTATTAATGGTTACTCCGTTTGGAAAGGTAAATGGTTCAAATAAAGGTTTAAATTTCGGATTCATTGTTGTTTTCTTCCTAATTGTTAATTATTTTATTTATAATAATATCATATAACTTAACAAAGTTATTACAAGTAGCTTCTAATATTTGCCAGTTTTACTTGTGTTACTTTTGTCCTTTTATAATAATAAAATATGTTAAGATATCTTCTAAGGAGGGAGTTTATGAAAATTTTATTAGTTGGTGCTCAGGGAAAATTGGGTCAAAAACTTATTAATGAGCTTATTAATAATAACAACGTTATCATTACGGAATTCACCGGAAATGCGAGTGATTTTGATAATCTTAAAGCCCAAGTCCATGGCCAAGATGTTTTAGTTTCAACTGTTGGGGCACATCGTGTTGAAGAATTAGTTCTAATTGCAAAAAATATGAGGTTTTTAATAAAATTAAGTAATTAGAAACAAATTAAGTTTCGCTTATAATTAAATGATAACAAAATTTATAAAAAATTCAACTTTTTTAAAAACATAATTTTTATTTGAATAAATAATTTATAAATTTATNAANTTTGANACACTAAAAAATACTTTTTAAANTTATTACTAATTTTAAANGNTTTTTTATTTT
>NZ_JXYY01000079.1:0-3663 GCF_016082235.1 Spiroplasma sp. hyd1 | reverse complement strand
GTATACTATGAGTAAGGAAAAATATTTTTCCTAAATCTCTAAAGTAAACAGAATAATTATATTTTTAAGGGTTTATTATTACACTACTATCTCTCCCCTTTAGGTTATCTCTTATCTTTTCTTTTTATATAAGTTACCATAAAATAATTTAAAATATAAACCCTTATTTTCGCCAATATAATTATTCTTGTTTTCCAAAAAGAAAAAAAGAGATTACTTGTTTTCCCGACAGGTAATCTCTTTTAATTTGTAATATTAATTTGTTCAAAAAATTGAAATGTTTTTTTACCAATAATTACCTTTTTTTCCGTTTCACCATCAAGCGTATAAAGCACTTTATTAAAAAAACCATTAATATCAATCCCAATAATTTGTGTTAAGGCAATTGCTTCATCTAAAAATAAGATTGTGTGATCATTAACTTTAATTCATAAACTATTATTAACTAACGTTTGAATAATTAAATAGCTAAGAATTAAAACGTAATTACAAATTGCAATAATAACATATAAATAAACTAAAATATTTGGAATGTTTGTTAAGGTCATTAACAAAATATAATTAATAATAATAAACACATTAATTGGTGTTAAAACAAAATAAATTGTCACAAAAATAAAAATTAACATTTGTTTTCAGCGGTATTCTTTGTTAAACTGGTTGTTTTCCTTTTGTTTTTGATAATGTAAAAAAAATAAAATATGAAAGCTGTATAATGCAAGCATTAGAATTAAACTAAAAATTAAAATAATATGTATTGTCATTTGTTATATCCCCTTCTGTTGTCATACTTTAAAAATTGTCATTGATATTTTAACATCATTTGTAATAAAACGATAAATTTTTTCATTTGTACTAATAAAAAAACCAATTTGATATAAGCCATTAAGATTAAAAACACTAGGTAAAGCAAAATTAATATCTTTTAATCAAATTATTAACTTTTGTTGTTTTGCCGTAATTACTAATCGATAGTTAGTAATATAAATATCACCACTAATTGTTTCACTTCCGGTGGCGGAAGTAAGATTCAGATAGCCTGGAAGATTTTCAATATGATATTGCAGGTCAACTGCTGGTCTTAAATAATATGCGTTTTGATTAAGTTCTTTTTTCTTTATAATTTCATAGCTCGTAACTTTTGCATAATAATAACATCTTTCATTTTTAGGTAATTCATAGCTAATTGTAATTTCAGTTAATGAATTATTTAAAAATGAAAGATTATGATCAATATCATTTTGTAATACTTGGTTTTTTTGCTTAAATTGTTTGATTTTTTGTTGTTGAAATAATGCTAGAATTAAAACAATAATAATTGCCAATCCTAAAATACTTCCAAATAAAATGATTCCAATTCAATAACTATTCATTATTTTTTCACACCTTATAGATTGAATATGGGATTTCAAAACCCTTTACAATAATCATAAAACGTTTTTGTTCGATATATAGATAAAACCTTTGTAATAAAGTATTATTGATGCGAAAAATGCTTAATTCGATATTATCAATCTTGTTTAAATCTCATATTGTTATAATTTCATTATTAATAATTAATATTCGTTGGTTAGTAAGGAAAAGATGACCTGTTTGAAAGGGAACTTGTTCAATTAGCTTGATTTTTTTGCCATCACCATAACCAACAGTGATTCCATTATCAAAAGGAATTTGATATTTTGATTGTGGTTGATAAGAAACTTTTGGTGATTGCCGATGAAGATAAATTGTAACTGGGGTATTACTAAATCCTTTTTCACCAGGTTGTAATTTAAATTTAACGTCAATTTCTTGTAATTGTAACATTGCAAGGTTATTGTTAATGTATTCTTGATTATCTACTTCTAACTGTTTATAAATTTCATAGAACAAATGTTGTTTTTTACGATAAAACCATATAAAAAAACTAATAAAAATAATTAATAAAACAAGAAAAATACTAATTATAATTCATCCTAATGTTGTCATTGTCATTCACTTTCTATTTTAAAATATTAATTCCATTATTAAAATTATTAATAAAGGTTTGTAACATTAATTCTTCCGCTGAATTTCGTGGTTGTTCAAACCGATTATAATAATAAATATTAATTAATTCTTTTGTTTTTTGGTTTAATTTATCATAGTATTTTTTATCAATTAAAAAATGGGTTCCTTGATTAATAATAAGACTAGAGATAAAATTTTGTCATTGTTTTTCATTTTTAATTTTTTCTTCTCATTCAGTAAAATAAGTATTAAAAATGCGATTATTTTTATGATAAATAAAATGAACCTCGCCATTTTTGTCATGGTTAACTAACCGACTATATAAGATTTTATTTGGTAAAAATGGATTATTAGGTGAGTTAATCGCTTGGAAGGTAATTGGGGTTAGTTGTGCTAATAAAATATCATTTCAAGTAAGAGTATGAATTTCTTTTGGTAAGATGATTTTTTTAACTACATAATTACGATTTTTATTATCAAGATCATTAATTAAACGATATAATTCTAACTCATAAATTAAATGTAATTTCATAATTCGTCGTAATTTAAGAGTTAAAATAACTTGTTCCGCAACACTTAAATGGTGATAAAAGGCTAAATAAGTTTGATATACTTCTTGGTGATCAATTAAGTTATCATTAATATTTATTAAGAGAGCTGCTAATTGAGGTGAAAGCTCTTTTTCTTGTACTAGATATTCATTAAGATGGTTTTGACAAAAAACATTAAATGCATAAGGCACTTGGCCTTCGCCTGTTATGTCTAAAAACGGTGTTTTAATGTTTTTAAAAAAGTGTTTTGAATGATAACGATCTAAAAAATAGCAATTTTTACTTGTATTAAGTGGATAAAGGTGGTGTTCAGCGACTTTATTGTTGCAGTCTTGTAAAATACAAGTTTGGTTTGCACATTCTTGCAAAACACGTTGATAATGGGTTGTTTCTTGTTGAAGATACGCTTCTTTTAATGTTGGATCCCCTACTGCTTGTAAAATTGAAATATATTCTTCCCGTTTCTTTTGTGAATTTAATACTTTTGGTTTACAACAAGTTTCATATTTTTGTTTACTTAAACAAATACAATCTTCATCATTAGCAAAAGTAAAAATTGGGCGGTAATATTTATGCAAGTAATCTAATTGATCATCATCCAAATAATAACTTTTTAGTAATGCATCAAACATTGCTTGTTCTGACCCTTTTAAATTATGATCTAATTGTTTTTCTAATCCATCTTGCATTTATGAATCCCCTTCTTAGTTAATGTTCTTTAAAATAATTATAAACTTATCTCTTTAATTTTACTATAAAAAAAGCGCTTTAACTAAAGTAAAGCGCTCAAAGGCAACATATAGATTTTTCTGCAATAATTTCAATTATATTTTATTATTTTGATAATTTTATAAACAAACTACTTTTACGAATAAAAGCAACATTTTGGACCGTTAAATGATTATACAATTATAAAGTGCATTAATTGAAATTACCGCATAGTTTTGTAGTCTTTTACAAGGGAAACATATAATTAAAAACATAATTAATTATTAAGATTGGACCATATTAATAACTAATTAGTCTTTATGTAACTTGTTTAACTACGCAAATATTATATTTTATTTGCAAAATTTTTGCAAGTATTTTTTAATTTAACAAATAATTTTATGTAAAAAATAAT
>NZ_JXYY01000013.1:0-25015 GCF_016082235.1 Spiroplasma sp. hyd1 | reverse complement strand
AAAANTAAACTTTATTAATCTTATACATTAAAATATTAGTTTAATTTACAAAAACTTTTTTAAAATATTGCTTTGATGTAAAATATCGCAAACACGGTCTAATTGTAGTATTTAATATATCTAAAACAGATTTTAATTTACTACGAATATTAATTAACGGTTCAGTTTGGTCAAATCAACGCCTTAAATCCCTATTTTATCCGTTCAACTAATGCTTTTTGTTTTGGTTTACCAGGGTCACAAAAATAGACTCTTATTTTAAAATGTTTTTCTATTGTTTTTCATTTATAAAATTCTTTTCCTCTATCTGTTAAAATACAACTAAATTTACTAATACCAATTTGTTTAATCATTTTCATTAAAACCATTAATACAATACTTGCTTTTTTAGTAGACTTCTTGCGATACCCTTTTTTATTAAAATATTATTATAAAATATAATTTATGAGGACATAAAAATATGAACAATAATAAATTTAATACTCTTAATGATAGAGAATGGTTAAGATTAACAGGAATAAAAAAATCCACTTTTAATAAAATGTTAGATATTTTAAAAGTTGCTGAAATAGAAAAATTTAAAAAAGGTGGTAAAACTAATAAATTATCATTAGAAAATAGATTATTGATGACTTTATTATATTGACGAGAATATCAGACTTATTTTCATCTTGGTAAAAGTTTTGATATTAGTGAGGCTAATTGTTATCGTAATATTAAGTGAATTGAAGATATTTTAATTAAAAACTCTGATTTTCAACAACTTGCTGGTAAAAAAGCACTAATAAATGATTATTTTAATGATAAAACTATTATTATTGATGCTACCGAAACTCCAATCCAACGCCCAAAAAAAGACAAAAACAATCTTATTCTGGTAAAAAGAAAAAACACACGATCAAAACACAAGTAATTATCGAACAAGAAACCAAAAAATTATTGCAACAAGTTTTTCGCTCGGAAAAAAACATGATTATGCTTTATTTAAAGAATCAAAAATCCCAATTTTAAAAAATACCAAATTAATAGTTGATAGTGGTTATCAAGGAATACAAAAAAATCACAATAATGTTCTAATACCTACAAAGAAAACAAAGAAAAACCCTTTAAACAAAGAACAAAAGCAATATAATAGACTAGTTTCAAAAATGAGAATTATTATTGAAAATATTTTTGCTATTCTTAAAAAATTTAAAATTATTACAGAAAAATATCGTAATCGAAGAAAAAGATTTGGTTTAAGATTTAATTTAATTGCCTCAATTTATAATTTACAATTATTATATTTAACATAAAATATTTATTTAAAATTAAATAATTTAAATAATAAATTAATTTTTCGTTGTGGAAAAATATTAAATTTTTAAATAAAAAACATAATTAATTAAAATTATATTTTTCTATTAGTATCTTTTTTACAAATATTTGCAATTTTTTAACAAGTAATGCAAGAAGTCTAATATCGTTTTGATAGTATGGTTAATTTATCAGTAATTAATAATGAATTTTATAATGCTAATGCAAAAGCATTAGAACTAAAACAAAATGGAATGACAATTAAGCTAAACTATTTGTATGGTCGTCAAACTAGTTTTAAGCCAGCCGACAAATATTGGGCACAATTACAAGTTGGTCCTGATTTTACAGAGAATATTTTTAAACTAATGCGAGCAGCTGGCAATCATAGCCCAACAGAAGTTGTTAAAAGTTTAGAATATTTAATTGGTAACATGCCACAGTTTTGGTCAACGTATAAACAAAATTTTTTAGCAGGTCAAGTTTTATATACTTTTACGCAAATTAAAACCGCGTTGGTACATTCTGCTTTACCTGAAGTTTTAGGTACTTCAATGTTTTGAGCTTTTGCAAAATGAGATGAAACAGCTAATGTCCACTATTTAACCGGTCGTGACTTTAGTAATTATTTAGAAAATATTTTATTAATTATTGGTCCAAATACCCCGATTGGAAAAGCAATTTTAAATTATGTCCAAGATAATTATCCACAATATTATGATATTGCAAAAAAGGTTTTAGAATTAGTACAAACAACAGGAAAACAATTTCTTGATGAGTTTGTTTGTGAAATTTTTCCTGATTTAGATCGCCATGTTACTTGGCCTGAATATAGCGAAAAAGCACAGCAGATAATTCGCGATTGAGCAAATTTAAATTCATTAATTTTTCAAATTCCCGTCCACATCCAAGGTTATCAGTATGGTGAATATGGGATTGGACTAGGAGAATTTTTCATTGCCATCGCAATGTGGGTTGGTGTTTTAATGCAAACATTTATTTTTGATCGTACTTGCCGGACAAAACGGGCAAAATGATACTAACATTATTTTTCAAAATTATTATTAATGTTAATTACAACAGCAATTCAAACAACAATTTTAGCTATTTCGTTAGCAATATTAGGATATAGTAAGATGGGACCTAGTTTTGGACTATTGTATGTGTGGCTATTGTTATGTAGTCTTATTTTTACTATTATTGAACATGCAATCTGGTTTGCGCCTGCTGATGGTGATGTTGGAAAATATCTAATTGTTATTTATTTAATTTTAAATTTAACAGCAGGTTGAGGAACATTCCCATCATTTATGCAAGCAAGGTTTTTCAATGTTATTTCAGTTTTAACACCTTTCAAATACGCAATTCACGGGATGGGAAATATCATTTACGGGATTGGAACGGGTGAAGGTTCATTAGTTCAATACCAAACTGAAATCTTACAAAATATGGGAATATTATTAATTTGAATTCCAATTTTATTAATAATTAGTTTAGGATTAACTTATTTATGACGACAAAAAGAACAATATGGAACTTTTAATTTAAAAGCATTAAAGAAAGTATTACTGGAAGAAAATATTAATATTAATAAAAATGTTTATCGTACTTTAAATGGTTTAAGTAATCAGGAAGTTGAAATAGTAAAAAGACAAATTCTAATTAATCAATATCAAATATTTGAAGAACAAAAAAGTCAGAAGATAAAGCGGATGGAAACAAAATTTGATATTACAAAAAATCCGAAATATTTATATAAAATTAAAAAAATTAAAGCAAAAGGTTATTCAATTGAGACAGAAGAGGAAGACCGTGATAGCATAGTGTAATTATGATTAAGGAGGAAAGTTATGGATAACAAAAATAACTTGCCAACTTTTAAAGAAATCTTTAAAAAAGAATGACAAGAGCAAACCGTTAAAAATAAGAAACGAATTATAAAATTTATCGCAATCTGTATTGTGCCATTTTTGTATGGTTTCTTTTGTGTTTGAGCTTTTTGAAATCCATTCCTTAAAACAGACCAGATTCCAATGGCGATTGTTAATCATGATGCAAATTTATGTGTGATTTATAAACCTAAAAGTGATACTGACAAATCAATTGCAAATGGGACTGATATTCATTATGTTAATGCAAACGATGCAACAAGTTGTAATGCAGCAGTTAAACCAAATGAAATTGCACGTTTTACAAGTGTTAGTGATAATATTGTTACTGGACCAAATTATTATGATAAAGAACATAATAATGTTAAAATCGATGTTAGTACTATTACCTTGAAATTAAATTATCTAAAAAATAAAGATACTAATTTTGAACCAAATGATAAATATTGAGTTCAACTACGAATTCCTGAAAATTATTCTGTTCATTTAATTAACATTTTAAAAAACATTGCAAATTCATCATTTGACCATGATCAGTTTTTAACGGATGTTACTTGAATGAGCAATAATCCGGTTAACTTGTGAGCAACGTATAAACAAAATTTTTTAATTGGTTATTTTGCAACAATTTTCGCTAATTTACGAGAAAGTTTTGTTCGTGAAGCAGTACCGCAATTAATTTTACCAATGCTTTATACCATTCTGTCTAATCCTGATGGGACCGTAAATCGTACTACTTATGATGACTATGTTAAAAGTATTAATACAAGCAATTTAATTAATGAAACAAATAATTTAGTTAGTCAAGGTAAATTAACTTCAGCACAAGGAAAGATTATTACTTCGTTACTAAAGGTATTTGGCTTAGTAAAAGGACCCTTGGTACAATTTATTTTTGGATCAGAAAATGTTGTTAGCAAAGATCAATATTTTACTAATAGTAATGAATTGGGTAAACATTTAAAAGATGTTGGCAGCATTATTGATATTTCATATAACGTGCAAGGTTATCAATACAATAAATATGGTATTGGATTGGGAGAATTATTTATGTTAATTGGTGTTTGAGTTGGGGCTTTAACACAAACATTTGTTTATGATCGTAAAGGTAGAACCAAAAACACATTATCTTATCAACATTATTTTAGTAAGTTACTATTAATGTTGTGTACATCCTGAATTCAGGTCACAGTAATGATGCTTTCACTATTAATTTTAGGTTTTGGGCAAATTGGTCCATCGTATGCTTTGCTATGATTATGAATGCTCTTTTTAGGATCAGTTTTCAATATTATTATTTGTTCTCTTTGGTTAGCGATTCCCGATGAAATGCTGGGGCGTTTTATTGCTGTTATTTATCTGATTATTAATTTATCAGCTGGATGAGGAACATTCCCATCATTTATGCAAAATAAATTTTTTGATGTTTTATCATATATCTCACCATTCCGTTATGGCTTACATAATATTGGAACAATAATATATGGTTTATCTTCACCAACAAGTATCGGTATTGGTGAATATCAAACTGAGATTGTCAAAAATATGGGGATTTTATTTATTTGGGTTATTGTTTTTGTTATGATTGGACTAGCAGGAACCTACTATCGTTTTTTAAAAATGAAATATGGAACAATTAGAATAAAATTAATTTATCAAGCAATGAATAACATTGAAAATATTAAAACATATGAAAAAAGTATTAGTGCATTGAATTATTTAACAGTAGAAGAACAAGCGTTAATAAAAGCAGAAGTATCAGGGCAATTATTAGCAAAACAGACAAAAAAGAAACTAAAAAAGCAGCCTAAATAATCATAGATATAATAGTAATATTTTTTGCCTTCTTTTTAAAATGAATTACCATCTATTTTATGGTATTATTTAAATACTAATTTATTCTATGAAAGCGAGGAGGACAAATGTATTTAAACTTATTAAATAGTACAGATAATAGTAATCCTTTACATGACTTCTTGTCAATTTCAACTTGGCAATCATTTGTTAGTATTTTTATTTTCTTTGGAATTATGCTTTTATTATGATTTTGAATTAAAAAAACAAAGATGCGTTTTATTTTTCGTGTTTTATTAGGACTAGCTTTTGGTTTAGTTATTGGAATTGTTGTTCAAGCAATTAATAATTTCCCATATAACACAGCTGATCCGTCAGGTTCAATGATTAATCCAATAATTCCAGATCCAAATGACCCCAATAAGAACATTCCAAATGATATTTATGTCTTGTGAGTTCATGAGTTTTCAATTTGAGTTAACTTCTTTAGAATGGTCTTTTTAAATGCGATTT
Source organism: Spiroplasma sp. hyd1 (assembly GCF_016082235.1). Classification (NCBI taxonomy): domain Bacteria; kingdom Bacillati; phylum Mycoplasmatota; class Mollicutes; order Entomoplasmatales; family Spiroplasmataceae; genus Spiroplasma; species Spiroplasma sp. hyd1. Next base: position 19,523 of record NZ_JXYY01000013.1, on the reverse strand, counting down.
TATTAATGACTGTTCCTGTTGTTTTCTTAGCAATTGCACGAGCCGTATCAAAACCAGGAAAAGATGCAGCATCAAAAAAAGGAACAATTATTACAATTGCCATTTTATTGTTAAATGTTGCAGTGATGTTTATTATTACCTTATTTATTGGTATTGCTTTTAATATTGGCAATGGTTTTACAATTTCGGGAAGTGGTAGTTATGATAAAGCAGCATCGAAACCATTACCACAAATTATTTGAGATTATGTTCCTTCAAATTTTGTTGCTCCATTCTTTTTGGGAGCAATTATTCCAGTGATGGTTATTGCAGGATTAATTGGCCTTGCGGTTAAAAAATCATCAAAAAGACATCCCGAAGATATGCAAAAAATCCGTGCTGGATTTGATCGTTGATGGACAGTTATTATGTCATGTTTAATGTTTATTATTAAGTTAATGCCTTATGCCGTAATGTCAATGATTACTTATGCCATTGTTTCGCGTCCAATTGGATATTTAGTACAAATTGGAATTGTAATTGGGGTTGGTTACTTATGTCTAGTAATTGCCTTGATTTGACATTCGTTATTATTAACATTATCAGGAATTAATCCATTTAAATGATGAAAATTTGCTATTAAGCCAGTAATTCAAGGATTTACAACCCAATCTTCAAATGCAACCTTACCTTTAACAATGGAAGTCTTGAAAGATGATATAAAAGTAAAAGAAAATTTAGTTGGTATTTCAGCACCATTAACAACAACAATGGGATTAACTGCTTGTGCTGGGGTACAAGCGGGAATTATTGTTTCATTTATTGTAACAGCAGGATTATTTGATTTGACAGCCGCTAATTTCTTTATTGCTTTAATAGTTGTTGTTGTTGTTGTTGTTGCGTCATTAGGAATTGCTGGTGTTCCAGGAACAGCTAGTGTTGTCACAGCCGGAGTGCTGGGGGGGGCTTGGTTTAGGGACTTTATATGTTCCTGTTTATGCAATTATTGGAGCGTTAGATGGCTTATTTGATATGGGTCGAACAGCAGTAAATGTTGCAGGAGGATTACAAGCAACAACAATTGCTGCCCGGTTAACAAATTGTTTAGAAAACGAAGATCTTATGCTTTTCAAATGATCACGCCTACGGCGAAAACGAAAGAGAGAAAAAGCGTCAAAATAAGAATAAAGGTAACACCTTTATTCTTATTTTAAATTGGAAAGGTTATAATATTACTAAGAAGACAGAAAGAAGGGGAAAAGATGAAGGTAATTGTAATTGGTGGGTCAACTGCTGGAATGACAGCAGCTAGTAAGTTAAAACGTATTTTAAAAGATGATGTTGAAATAGTTGCTTATCAAAAATTAAAATATCCATCGTTAGGTAGTTGTGGAATTCCTTATTATGTTGGAAAACATTTTGATAAACCAGAAAGTATGATTGCACGAACTGTTGAACAATTTAAAGATAATGGAATTATTGTAAAAACTTCGTGTGAAGTAACAAAAGTTGATTTTAAGGCAAAAACAGTTTATGGAATTAATCTTGCAACAAACGAAAAATTTAATGATACTTATGATAAGTTGATTATTAGTGTTGGAGCAACACCACGCAAATTAAATTTGGCAGGAGAAGAAGCATCAAATGTTTTTACAGGAACAACTTTAGAATCGGCAGTAGTTCTTCGCGATAGTTTAGCAACAATTAAAAATGTTGCCATTATTGGTGGCGGTTTCATTGGTTTAGAATTTTGTGAAAGTTTTGGTTTAACAGGAAAAAATATTACATTAATTGAAGCCGACAAATGGGTTTTACGAAAATTAATTGATGAAGATATTGTCCAATTATTAGTGGCAGATTTAGAACATAAAGGAATTAAAATTAAGACAAATGAGAAAGTAGCAGAGTTTATTGTTAAAAACAATAAAGTAACAAAAATTAGATTATCATCAGAAGAAGAGATTCCAACAGATTTAGTTTTAGTGGGAATTGGAGTTATCCCAAGCACTGATTTTTTAAAAGAAACAGAGCTAAAAATGAATGAATTTGGGGTGATTTTAGTTAATGATCAGTTTGAAACTAATATTAAAAATGTTTATGCTGTTGGTGATTGTGTTATGACAAAAAATATGATTGATAATAGGTTACAATATATTTCATTAGCAACTGTTGCGGCAAAAAACGGAAAGGTTTTAGGTAATATTTTAGCAGGGAAAAAAGATCATTTTCCAGGGGCGATTGGAACCGCTATTATCCAAGTTTTTGATAGTGAAATTGCTCGAACAGGGTATACGAAAGAGCAAGCAATTGCAAATGGTTTTAATACTAAAGAAGTGGTTATTACGGGAACTGATCATACTCATTATGTCGCCGATGCTAAACCAGTTACCGTTAAGGTTATTTATGATCAAAACACAAAAGTTATTGTAGGGGCACAAATCTTTGGTTATAATAAAGCTAGTTTAAGAATTAATGCTTTAATCCCATTAATTTGGACAAAAACTAAAATTAATGAGATTGAATATTTGGATTTACCATATTCACCACCATTTGCAAAAAGTGTTGATGTATTAAATGTTGTTTTAACGAAGATTAATGAAGACTAAAAATAAAGGAGAAAAAATTATTAAATGACAGTAAAAAATGCTATTAATTGACGAAAAACAATTAAAAAATATGATAGTAGCAAAACTATTAACGATAATGATTTATTAACAATTATTGAAGCGGGGCGTTTAGCACCATGCTCATTAGGGCTAGAAGTTACTAATGTTTTGACTATTACTAATAAAGAATTAAAAACTAAATTTGCAGAAGAGGTAATGAGTGGTTCGAATCAGGAAAAAGTTCAGAATGCAAATTGTATTATGATTATCGCTGGGATTAATCCAGAATATTTAGTCTCAACGGAATTTTTGACAACACGGTTAGAACGAAATATTGCACAACCTGATGTGTTAAAAAAGACAATTGATAAATATCAAACTTTTTTAACGCAAAAAAAAGATTTGTTTACCTTTGTGTCTGAACAAGCACATATTGTAACTAGTTTTATTACCCTGCAAGCTGCTGATTTAAAAATTGGGTCAACAATTATGGGAGGTTTTGATGTTAAAAAATGTAATGATTTATTATCAGAACATTGTTTTTTTAACCAAGATAAATTATATTCGATATTAGTCTTAGCTTTAGGATATTATGATGAAACAGATGAAAAAACAAGTTTACCACGGGTACGCATTGATTTTAATGAATTTGCAAAGATTATTAAATAATTTTTGTTTTTATTGATAATATGTGTTATGATTATTTACGTGTAAATAATATGCATCCATATTATTAAAAGAGAGGTGAATTATATGGCAAGAGAAGGAATCCATCCAAAATATTTTGATACTAAAATCATGTGCACAACTTGTGGAACAGAGCGCATGACTGGTTCTACTAAGGGGGAAGAATTAAAAGTTGATACTTGTTCTTCATGCCATCCCTTCTATACAGGTAATCAGCAATTTGCTAATGCAGCAGGACGTGTTGAACGCTTTAAATCTAAATTTAATAAAAAAGAAGAATTAGTAAAACAAACAGAAGAAGCATCAAAAGTACAAAAAGAACTTAATAAAAAAACAGCAAAACCAAAATCTGATAATTAAAAAGCAGAATAATGGTAGAAAACTTTTATCTTATTAAGATAAAAGTTTTTTTTAATAATAATTCTAGGTCATTTTGTTTTTTTCGTTATAATGAAAATAGACTACTTTAAAAGTTTATAAAGGATAAAAGGGAATTAAGTGCAAGTCTTAAGCTGTCCTAGCAACTGTAAAACTGACGAATGTTAATGAGCACCACTGAATAACATATTTGGGAAGGATTAACTAGTAGGATGAAGTTAAGCCAGTAGACCGGCCTGATAAATTTAATAAGAGTCCTACTAGGTAAATAGGATTAATTTATTTTGTAAATAAGATAAAAATATAAATATAAAAAACAAAAGGAGAAGAAAAATGGTTAAAAATATCTTGACGTTAGTAACAAGTTTAACAGTTGGTACAACAACTATTGCAAATGTTGCATTGCAATAATTAACTTCATCAAACAGCGAAAAAGTATCACAAAATAGTATTGATGGATATCATGTTAATAGTGTTAAAATCACAGTAAAAAATGAAAGTGGAAGAGTTATCAATACAATTACGTTTTATAATTCATTAGTAAGTTTAGGTGATATGTTAGCATCGGATTCCGATTCTTTTGGGCTTAACGAAACATCATTTGGCCGTTTATTGATCAGAGTTGATGATATAATAACAGATTTTAATAAAAATTATTGAGCAGTTTTTTCAAGCACACATCCATTCTACAAGTTTAGTACTAGTCCAGCAAATTATTGTTCAGTTGGAATTGATGGTTTAGTTTTTCGTGACATTTGAGAACAAGACCAATTATTTGATTTTGTCTTAACTAAGATTTAAGTTAAGTAATAATCCTATTTATCCTTTTTTTGAGAAAGGAGTTTCTATAATTATGAAAAAATATTAGCTAATTTGCTAGTTTTATCGTTGACCGTAACATCAACAACAAGTTTAATTAGTTGTCAAAATTTAAGTCAAAATAATAAGAGTGAAGAAGATTTGCCAACCTTACCAAATAATTTTACAATTATGCAAGGTGATATTTATCCATCCTTTGGTATTAGCAAACAAGAGGGAAACCAAAAATACTTGTTTAAACCCACAAGTGATCAATTGAGTACACTTTTTTTAAATTTGCCACAACGCAAAATTGCTCCATTAGGGTTTGCAAAGGATGTATCAAATATTCCTGATTTTCGATTTTATTTAGCATATCCATTTGCGGCAACTTTTACAATTCTTAGTGGTCAAGAATTGACACTTGACGAAAATCAAATGGTTAATGTTACCTTGGCTGTGAAATGCTTAAAAGTAGCGGAAAAATGGTTAGAGAGTGGTGCTTGAAAAATGCGTTTTACTGATATGAATGTTGAACAAAAAATAACTTTTAAAATTCCAATTATTCCAAATGAAACTGATGAATTAAATCGATTTGTTTTAAAAAAATATAATGCATATATTGCGCAAAATGATATTGAAATTAATAAGAGTAAGTTAGATTTTAATGATGTAAATAATGTTGCAAATATAAATTATTTACAAGAAAAAGCAGCTACTTTTATTGCTAGTTTTATTAGTGAAAATCCGGGTCTTAACAAAAAACTTAATCTTAAAAAAATTATTCCACCAAAGGGTAATCAAATTAAGAGTTTAGATGAACCTGCAAATAGTTTAGTAAAAATTAGTACAACATTTAATTTTACGTTAAATATTGAGAGGTTAGATTATCATCCACGATTAAATTTGGGGATGCCAATTAGATATAAAATCATGTAATTTATATAAAACACTATGGGGGTTAATAAAATTATTAACTTAAGAATAAGTGTTTTTTATTATTTTTATTTGGGTATAATAAAAATGATTAGAAGAGTGGTGTTTGAATGGGACTAAAAATTAGTAATTTAAAATATAAACTCTATAAAAAAAATATTTTTACTGATTTAAACTTTGATGTTAACAGTCAAGAAGTTCTAGGAACTTATTTTGAAAATAAATTTTCACAGTTATATTTTTTAAAACTTCTATTAGGAAAGAAAAAACCACGTAGTGGGAAAATTTATTTAAATAATCAAAACATTACTGCTTTACTGCCAAAGGAACGAAAAATTGGTTATGTTTCACCAGGGACATTACGGTTAGGTTTTTTGCCAACGAAATTACGATTAGCTTATCATATTCTAAAAACACCAAAATTTTTGCATGATAGTTCTTTAAAATACATTAAAAATAAATATCGTTATAAAAATTTAGTTTTTATAGGTAATGACTTAAATAAAAAAGATTTAATATTGAAAACAGATAAAATCATTAATGAATATTTTCATAATTCAATTAGGATTAAGGAAGAATGAATTGAAACATATTTAACACAAATTAGTGAATTTCATAAAAAGGAAATTGCCAAAATTTTAGAAGATGATAAGGATTCAATTCTAATTCAAAGTTTACATACCTACACTTATAAAAAAGAAGAGATTCGTGTTTACGAAGGTTTTCTTGCGTTTTTACAAGCCTTATGAGATAAGATTTATTATATTTCTGAATTGGATTATTTATGTGATTGTTATGAAATTGCCAAAAAAAGAAAGATTAAAAATAAAAAATTTGGATTTATTGGGGCTAAACTTGTTTGTGAAAAGTATTTAAAAACTTTACAAACTGAAATTCTTTATGAACGATATAAGCTAATTAAAGCAAGAAAAGCTTTAAAAAAATATCGTCTGAACGTTCTTAATACTGTTATGCGTGATAGTGAACGAAAAAATATTATTAAAGGGATTTTACATAAAAGTAATTCAATTAATGTTGTTACTTGATTGAAACTAGCAGAAGATCAGTGGTTTAATTATAATCAAAAACAAGAACAACTAATTTCAAATTTGTTGCCAGATGAAGCAACAATTGTTAAAGGAAAAGTTCTTGAATATTTTCATAAGTACCATTTAGCGTTATTAAATGATAAATTAATCCAACGTGAAGAAGATAATTCCCTTGTGATTGCTGCGGCAAATGAAAAAATTGTTACAGTTTATAATCAAGCATTTGAACAAGTAAAAGAACTAATGAGTAATTTAAATATTAAAATGAACTGATTTAAAATTACCAAAAATCTAAGTAGTTTTGATCATACAAAGATTAGATTAATTAATGCGATTTTAACAAATAAAGAATTGATTATTTTGCATAATACTTTTGATAATTTAACACATAATGAAGCAATTGAATTAAATGATATTTTATTAACGTTAAAAAACTATAATCCGCAAATGACGTTTTTAGTTTTGACAAGAAACATTGAAAATATTAAAAACTATGTTACTAAGTTATTGTTCTTTGATGAAAATAATAATTGTAAATTAATGACAAAAGAACAGGTTGAGTTTTTCCCCGAAACAATGCATTTATATCAAACAATGTACAATAGTTCTGAAAATATTTTTTCAATGCAGTATTTTGAAAAAGATCATATCCTCATGAATGAAAAAGTTAAAATTAAGCTACCAAAAGAAATTAAGTTAGTTGACCAAAAAGAATGTTGATTAGCGATTAACCCAAATTTAATTTCCTTTGAAAAAACAAAATTTTTTAATAAGGATTTACATTTAATGTGTAAAGGCCAAGTTAAAACAATTAAAAAAATTGGGAAATCAATTGTTTGTTTTTTTGAAACTGATAATAAAATGATTTTAAAAGTCTTAGTTCCTGAAAAAGAATTAAATTTAAAGAGAATGACTACAATATATTTTGATAAACATGCGTTATTAATTTATAATAAAAGTAGTAATAACTTAGTTATTGACATTTAAAGTGAGGAATTTTAAAATGAAAAATTTAAAAAAAACAATTTTACAAAAAATTAAAGATTATAATACTATTATTTGTTTGCGTCATATTTCACCAGATGGTGATGCTTATGGTTCAGCGTTTGGACTAGCACAATTTATTAAGGATAATTTTCCTATTAAAAAAGTTTTGGTTGATGGTGAACCAAGTAAGTATTTGGCTTTTTTAGCAACACCTGATCTTGTTAAACAAGAAGATTATCGTGGAGCTTTAGTAATTGTGACAGATACAGGTAATGTTGAACGAATTGATAGTAAATATTGACAAGAAGCAAAAGAAATTATTAAAATTGACCATCACCCCAATGTAACACCATATGGAGATTTACAATGAGTTGATGCAAATAAAATTGCAGCTAGTGAAATGATTGCTGATTTAGTTTTAACATCAAAATTAAAAGTTTCAGCAGCAGCGGCAAGATTAATCTTTACGGGGATTATCACTGATTCTAATCGTTTTATGTATAACAAAACTTCTCTTGAGACTTTGACGTTAGCAGGGCAATTACTTGCAAAAGGTTTTGATTTGCAAAACATTTATCACAATTTATATGAAGAATCATGAACAAATGCGTGTTTTAAAAATTATTTGTTATCACAAGTAATGGTTTATGATGATCAAATTAGTTATGTTAAAATAACAGACAAAATGTTAAAAGAACATCAAATGGATTATGAAACTGTTAAACCATGAGTTAATATTATGAGCAATATTAAAGAATTTAAAATTTGAATGTTATTAATTGAAAACAAAGCAGAAGGTTATATTAATATAAGTATTCGTAGTAATACTTATATTATTAATGGTGTTGCTCAAAAATATAATGGTGGAGGCCACGAATTAGCTAGTGGTGCTAGAATTTATCAGTGAGAAGATACTGAGAAAATTTTAGCTGACTTAAGTCTTTTAATTAAAAATAATGTTAAATATGTGAAAGGTGAATAATGTATTTTTTAAATAGTAAAGCACAAATGGGATGAATTGAGGTAATCACGGGTTGTATGTTTGCTGGAAAAACAGAAGAGTTTATTCGTCGTTTAGTACGGTTAAGTTATGCTAAATTTAAAATTCAAGTTTTTAAGCCAGAAATTGACAACCGATATAGTGAGAATAAAGTTGTTAGTCATAGTCAAAATTCAGTTGAAGCAATGCCAGTAAAAGATTCAGCAGAATTATTAAGTCGAATTGAGCTAACAACAAATGTGGTTGGAATTGATGAAGTTCAGTTTTTTGATAACAATATTGTTAAAGCTGCTGATTCGTTAGCAGATAAAGGAATCATTGTTATTGTAAATGGTTTAGATAAAGATTTTCGTGGCGAATCATTTCTTAATGTTGAGCAATTAATGACACGCGCAGAAGAAGTCAAAAAATTGCATGCAATTTGTGTTAAATGTGGAAATTTAGCAAATCGTACGCAACGGTTGATTAATGGTAAGCCAGCTAATTATTATGATCCCATTGTTTTAATTGGCGAAAAGGATAAATATGAAGCTCGTTGTCGACATTGCCATGAAGTAACATATTAAGTTGGAAAGGAAAAAAATGTTAACAAAAGCAGGATTAAATGCAGAAGCATATTTTATTATAAATAGTAAACCAAGAACAGTTATCAAACTTAAAGCACACTTTGTTGAAAATTTACCAATTAATTCTAAAATTACAATTATGGAAAATTTAATGGCGAAGGAAAATGATAATGTTGTTGTTAATGGCAATGTTTTTAAAATTAGTCAAAAGATTATTACTAAACATCCCGTTAAAAAACCTTTGAGAGTTGTGAGTATCGTTTAACCCTCCTTGATCAATTAAGAAAATTACCAAAATTTCAAGAAATTATTGCCAATCAGTAAATAAATCATTAATTATTATGATTTATTTTTATTATAATAGATTAAATTAGGCATTATAATTTAAAATATATTATAATAATTGTTAGGTATCTGAATAAATAGAGGTGGATAGAATGAATCAAAAAACAGTTGAACGATTAGAAGCAATGTTGAAGCGGTCAAATTTAATTAATGAAGAACTAACAAAACCAGAAATAGTTAATGATGTAAAAAAATTAACTAGTTTGGCAAAAGAACAAGCACAATTAGAAGATACTGTTGCATTATATTTAACTTATAAAAATGTTTTAAATAATATTAATGAGGCAAAAGCAATTTTAGAAAATGAAAAAGATGAAGAATTAATTGAGTTAGCTAAAGAAGAAATTAAGACTTCAGAAATTCGAAAAGAACAAATTACAGCGGAGTTAAAAGTGATGTTATTACCAAAAGACTCTAATGATGAAAAAAATGTTATTTTTGAAATCCGCGGTGCTGCTGGTGGTGATGAGGGAAATATTTTTGCTGGTGATTTATATCGAATGTATTTAAGATATGCTGAGCAACAAAAGTGAAAAATTGAAGTGATTGAAGAAAATGAATCAGAAGCAGGTGGGTTTTCCACAATTTCATTTATGGTGAAAGGTGATCGTGTTTATTCAAAAATGAAGTTTGAATCAGGTGCACATCGGGTACAACGAATTCCAAAGACAGAGAGCAAAGGACGAGTTCATACTTCAACTGCGACAGTTGCCGTTTTACCAGAAATTGAAGAGGTTGATTTTGAAATTAAAACAGTTGATTTAAAAATTGATACATATCGTGCTTCGGGGGCTGGAGGACAGCATGTTAATACCACCGATTCAGCGGTACGAATTACCCATTTACCAACTGGTGTTGTAGTTACATCACAAGATGGTCGTAGTCAACATGATAATAAAGCATTAGCAATGCAACATTTACGTAGTAAATTGTATGAAGAACAACAACGTAAAATTAATGAAGAACGAGGAACGTTGCGAAAAGATGCAGTCAGAACTGGTGATCGTAGTGAGAAGATTCGAACATATAATTATCCACAAAATCGAGTTACTGATCATCGTATTAATTTAACTTTACAAAAGTTAGATCAAATTATGGAAGGTAATCTTGATGAAATTATTACAGCTTTAATTAATGAAGAACAAAGATTGAAAATGGAAGGAAACTAATGACAGTTAACGAATTAATTGAAAAGTCAGAAGAGTATCTTAAAGCGTCTAAAATTGATAATTATCTTGCTGATGTTAAAACTTTGATAGCATTTTTTATGAAAATATCATTAGCTAAATTATATGCCGTTCAAAATGAAAAAATTAATTTTAAGGTTGATGATTATTGGCAAAAGTTAGTTGAATATCAAAATGGAAAACCAATTCAACATATTACTAATTTACAGAGTTTTTATGGTTATGATTTTTATGTTGATGACAACGTTCTTATTCCACGTTATGAAACAGAAGAGTTGGTGGATAATATTAATGTTTTAATTGATGATAATTTTGTTGAAGGTAAAAAACCATTAACGTTAATTGATGTTGGAACCGGTAGTGGAGCAATTGCAATTAGCTTGGGGTTAGAAAATCCAAATTTAACAATTTATGCTAGTGATATTTCACCATTAGCCTTGAATGTTGCAAAAAGAAATATTAAACAATTAAATTGTCAAAATGTTCAATTATTAAAGGGTGATATGTTAGAACCGTTTATTAAAAATAAGATTAAAGCCGATATTTTAGTATGTAACCCGCCCTATATTCCAAGCAACCAACAGATTAGTCATCGTGTTAAAGATTATGAACCGCATGTCGCTCTATTTGGTGATGATGGATTATTTTTTTATCGTCATATTTTTAAGAATTGACAAAAAATTGTTAATAAAAATGGTTTTTTATGTTTTGAACATGGCTATGATCAAAAAAAAGCATTAGAAAAATTAGTTAAAGAATATTTCCCAAACCAAAAATATTATTTTAGAAAAGATATAAATAAAAAATGACGAATGTTATTTGTTAATATTTTGTAGTAAAATAATAAGAGCTCAGGTGTGAGGTGAAAGTATGGATGATAAGATTAAAAAAATCAAAAGAATTCGCATTATTAGTATTGCATTTTTAGTAGTTTTATTTATTATGATGCCATATTTTGTTTTTATTGTTGTTTCGCACAATGATGATATTTTAAAGAATTTCTTTGCATTTACTGAAACAACACCGAAAGAAGTGTTAGAAACTTTTACAACTTCTAATTTGCCAAATCGCTTTTTAATTTTTGGTTTGCCATATATTGCTTTAGGAACGTTAGCTGGTGCAATTATTAGTACTGTTTTTTATATTTACTATCAAAAACGAACAATTAATTTTAATAATCGTATGTTGTTAATTGGAACAATTACTATTACTTCTTTTATTTTTATTACGTGTTTACTATTTTCATTTGCAGAGTATTATTATGATTTATTTACCGAATGATGTCGATCTTTAAAAGGAGGGTATACTGGTCCTGACTATATTGAAAATATTAATAATATGATTAAACCAGGAGCTCCTAATCGTGATGCAATTATTGAAGTATTAATTAATTTAGCAACAGGATCAGGAACTCAAAATCCTTATCCGTTGGCATGAATTGGAATTAATGTGATTTGATGAATTACAGGTTTACAGATGATTTTTATTATTTTTATTATGCTAAAAGTTGGTTTTAAATTAGAATGGTTATTAAATACTAATGTCAACTTAAATAAAAAGGAGGAATTAGTTGTTTTAAAAGACACTTTTAATCAGAGTGTTGCTAAGAAAATTATTAGTTTATTTTTAATTCCAAATGAATTTAACATTTCATTATGAGTCATTTTCTTTTCGAGTATTGCTTTTATTCCGCAACTAATTTATACAATTACTATAGGAAGTAGTTTTACCGATGCAAATCGATTTATTTTGTATTCTTATTTATATTCAGAGTTAACAATTAATGTTATTATTCCTGGAACAAGTAGTATTTTAGATCAACCAAATCTTGATTATTTCAATATGACAAGTAAAATGCCAGGATCACCGTTCTTTATTAGTATTGCACCAATTATTTTTTCCTCTTTAATTATTTCAATGCTATTTGCATTTAGTTTCGTAATGATTAAAAAACCAAATTTAACCCAAAAAGGATTTATTAGTTTTTATTTTAGTTTTTTAATTGTAACGGGAACATCGCTAGTAATGTTTTTAATTTCACAGTATCAAATCACACAAGCGGTTAACTATTGAAATAGCCAAAATGATCATTTTAAAGAAACAGTTATGAAACCACTTTTTGGAACAACAAAACTAAATTATTTTTGATTACAAGGAAGCGAACTTATTGCAAGTGGAATTTTATTATCTTCTTTTATTGGTGTGTTATCAATCATTGCCATTTCTCATATTTCAAAAATTAAAAGTAATAATAATCATGAAGAACAAGTAAGAGTAAGAGTAAATTCTAAAAATTTATAAGATAAGGAAGGGGGTTAGGTAAAAAATGAAAGTATATACAGTAAAAGAACGCAAAGAAATTATTGCGGGTTATTTGGCGGAGAATGTTATTATTATTCCGACCGACACAATTTATGGTATGACATGTATTATTAGTTCACAAACAGCAAAAGCAAGAATTTTTAAAGTTAAAGGCCGTTCAGAAAGAATGTATTTATCAGTAATTGTTAGTTCGATTCAAATGGCAAAAAAATTTATTGATTTAACACATGAAGATCTAAAACTTTTTAAAAAAAATGAAACTATTACTATAATAGGTAACATAAAAAGTGATATTAATAGTCGGTATAATATCACTAGTGATAATACAATTGGGCTTCGAATTACGAAGTCAAAATGATTGCAAAAAATTATTAAAAAAGTGGGACCAATTTATGGGACAAGTGTTAATATTAGCGGCCAAAATTATGCAAAAGAATTTAATGAGCTAAAAAAATTTGATGTTGATATTATTGTTAATGATGGATATTTAGATAATCGTCCTTCAAAAATTTATAATTCTTTAACAAAAGAATTTATTAGATAAGAGGTAAACAATGGTAGAAAAAAATAAAACCAAAAAATGATCATGATATAAAATTGTTAATCTTGTTATTTTAATTATTTTAATTATTTTAACGATTGCTTTTACAGTGATGTTTGTTATTGATCAAAAAGCATATACCGTTGTCTTTTTAATGAGTGTTTTATTGTTAGGAATTTGAGTAACTGGTTATTTCATGGGCCATTTTTTATTTATGAATCGAGAAAACATTAAAGATGGGACAAGAAAATTATTTGATGATTATCGCAAAAAGGATAAGAATAAAAATAAAGAATCGAAAGCAGAGAAAATTAAACGTTTAGAAAAAGAACTAGCGGATTTAAAAGAAGAGGAAGAAGATTAATTTTATAAAAAGAATAATATCATACCAAATTGCAATTTAAATTGCAATTTTTTTTATAATTTTTTTAGTAAATATGATATAATTTAAATATGGAGAAATGATGCAGGAGGGCTAAACATGTACATCAATCCATTCGAACGAATGAAAAATTTAAAATTAAATACAGAAGAGACAAAGCCAAATAATTCAAAGAGCAATGAACAAAAAATGAATTCAACACAAGTTGTTAATGAGGATGCAGGGATGGCAGTAGGTTTATTTAAAAATAGTGGGCATGAAATTAAAAAAAATATAAACAAAGAAGAATTAGGTAAGATTGATGGTATGGTATTATCAAATTATGAAATTGTTCGTGATTTAATAAAAACATTTAAAGAAAAAAATAATGAGATGCAGTCTTTCTTAACAATCGTTGATAATCAACACCAGGATTCAATGTCGGAAATTGTTAGTTCATTTTTTTCAATGCCACTTGTTAATATTGATCTGTTACGTATTGAGTTATATGCTTCACCGTTCTTATTCCTACTTAAGAGAATTATTAAAGGGTTACCAAAAATTAGTTTAGAAGATAAAAAAGTTTTATGAGATCGTGTTAAATTGTTTGCAAGAACGTTACGAAACAATGAATTATCAGAACAAACTAACGATTCAAATTCAGTGGTAATTATTAATGAATTAGAATTTGATGATCCGCTAGAATATATTAAGAAAGAATTCGAAGACATTTTACGGGCATATGAGATTAAAGATAATATTGTAATAATTTTCAACAACATTGATTTAGTTGGATATGCAAAGTTTAAAACAGTTTTTAGTTTAGTACATGCAATTTTTAAAGGAATTATTCAATTTAAATTTATTGTTGCATTAAATCCGGTTTTAATTGAGACTTATGTTACCCAAGTTTATGGTAATAATTTAACAGAACAATTAATAAAACATGAAATTAGTGTTTTTGATAAATGCTACATTATTAGAGATGACCAAGACGATAATTCTGTTGAACAAGCAGCACCAAAAGTAGAAGAAGAAGCACTCCAACCAATGCAAAATTTTGCCCCAGTTGAAGAGGAAGAAGATGATGAAACAATTGGGTTTGATTATTGAGCTATGCGTGGCGGAAAGTAAATTAGAGGAGGATAAGTTGATATGTTTACATTTTTAGTAACCTTAGGATGAGTCCTAATCATAATTGGTGCAATAGTTCAAATTTTTGCGGCAATATTAAATCTCTTGGTGATTCAACAAGTTGCGCTTCCAACAATTTTTAATTCAATAAATGATATTTTTCAAACATCAATTTTTAAACAAGAAGAAATTTTAAATGGTTTAACTGGTGATGCATGGGCATATACCATTAACGCATTATCAATCTTTGTTGCTTTAGCAGCAATTACGTTAGTATCATTTCAAATTAACCGTGTTAAGAAAGGACAACGAATTGCAAGACCATATATCAAAATGATTTTTGTCACATTAATTATTGCTTCATTAGTATATGGAAAAGTAGCTGTTTTAATCTTTGCTGCATTCATTTTTGTTGCTTTATTATTTATTGAATCGTCATTATTTGATGTAGAAGCTTTACAAAATTTTGTTGAAGAACGAAATATGATTGTTATTTACCATCAAGATAAAAAACTTGAAAGAGAGGTAAATAAAGAGGGAAAGTATCATGGAAACGCAACTATGGGAGTTGGCGTGACTACCGCAGGGATCGAAAATACCGGAAAAAATTTCAGAGACAATGATTATGTAAGCGCGGATGATAATAAAAAATCATCGGCCCAAAAATCAAATGCAATGTTTACATCAAATGAATTAAATAATTTATTTAATTCTGGTAAGAGTGATGTTGATGAAAATGAATTAGCAAATTTAATTAGTGATATGACACATGTAGTGTCAAATCCTTCTAATTCAGAAGTAAGTAAGCTGAATGATTTAACAAAACCACCATTGCCAACAGAGCTTATTAAAGATACACCAGTAGAACCAGTAAAGGTGGAAGAACCATTAGTTGCAACAACAGTAAATGTTGAGCCCGAAACAAGTGCATTAGAAGGTAAAACTGTTAATGTTCCTATTACAGAAACTAATCTTAATTCTGATCATGCAGTTAATGCTGATGTTGAACTTTTTGTTGATAAAACAGCAGTTTTAGAAGAAAATGATAATTTAAATGATGAAGAACAAAAAGAACCAACAAGAGATAAAGAAATTGATTTTGATTTTTTAAATGATGGGATATTAAATTCTTCATCTTCTGATGCAAGAGTATTAACAAAAAAAGAAAAGAAACTTTACAATAAATGAAATGAGATGTATCAGCAAGCTCTTAATATCAAAAACTTGATTGAAGAGGAAGTTCAAAATACTAATGCACCAACTAAATCAATTAAAAAGAAAGCTAAGATTTATAATTTAATTGCTAAAGAAGCAAACAGTCTAGTAACAAAATTAAAATTAGATGCTGATCAGCATTTGAAAATGATGCATATTGCTGAAATTTTTGGAGATATTTCACAAGCAACAAGTGATTTTCTGAATGAAAATGCTATTGTTTCAAATAATGATATTTTAGACAACATTTCAAATGAAACAAGTAGTAGTAAAGAAGATAATGATATTCTTGATAGTTTGACAAAAACAGATGATTTAATTACCAATGATTTGAATATTGGTACTGATGATGGTACGGTTATTTTTGGGACAACTGTTGCAACAGAAATTGTGCAAGATAGTCCGCAAGAAGATCTTACTTTTATTCCAAAAAATTATAATATTGATAAATTAGATGGTGAATTATTATCCGAAATTCAATCATCAGATAGTCAGACCCAAGAAACTATTAATTATATTGATGATAGTCACGGATATACATTTGCAGAATTAGAAGGATTGGATGATCTTCATAGTGAAGGATCTCCAACCGGAATTGAAGATAAAGGCCCTGATGCTGAAATAATAACATTTGAAAATAATGAGCATGTTGAAACAATGCCAGAAGAATTGGCAGCAATTGATAATAATTCAATTTTAGATAAACCTTCAGAATCTGTTTTAGCAACTGCTGAAAAAATAGCAAGTTTTAATGCGCCAGTTGAAGAAAACAAAATGACAGCTTCACCATCAGAAAGACCATTAGTAAATAACTTAGAAAATATTAACGATGAATTAGTTGATGATCATGATAATAATGATGGGGAACTATTAGACGATGTTATTGTAAGTGAACCAATTAAATCAGTACCATCGGAAATTAAATCAACACAATCAGAAATTAAACCAGCTTTAGATGATGAAATATCATATAGTTTGGATGAACTAGATAATAAAATTATGAATGGGGATTTTTCAAATCTTGATGACGAAGTAATTGGATATGAAATTGAACAAAAAGATCCACCAGTGGTAGAAACTACCCCAGTGAAACAAAAATTAGAACCAGAGCAGGGGTCAATTGCACTTCAACCAGAAGGTGATAACAATTTTGATTGCCGATTTGAAAAGTTAGAAGATCTAATTAAAAATTCAATTGATTTGCAATCAGTTCATACAAAAACATTGGGTGAAGTACAAGAACATTTAACTAGTTTAACTTTAAAAGTAGAAACATTAGAAACAAAATCAACTGATTTTGCAAAAAAAATTGCAGATGTTGAAACAAAAAAATATGTTAATTATTATGGGGTAGTACCGATTGATCAGTTTTATTCACAAATTGATGATCTTAACTTAGCTTCAACACGTTATAATTTATACAATAAAAAAGGATATTCAAATACATATGGTGCAACTAGTGCTAGTGATGTTCCATATGGTTCGGGAAGTTATTATCGGGCAAAAAATCCTTCTTCAGGACAAGACGAAATGATGATAAACAATAATCCGCAGGTTGATTATAACCATCTTAATTTACATAATATTTCAAAATATACAAAGCAAGACATTCCTTATGAAAGTAATTGTCCATTCTGTAAAAAAAATAGTAAATAAAAAAATACCTTAGGTAAATCTAAGGTATTTTTTTATTAAAGTAATTCAAGCCATTATAATTTTTTGAAAAAGTATTATACCATAAAAAATAGCAAATTTGACAATTTTATTTTTTTCTGTTATACTTACTGTAGTAGATAATCAGGATATCTACATTAATGGAGGTGTTATGTATGACCTTCCCTTCATTAGTGACTTTACCAGTTGAATTACAAAATCATGTTGTTAATGTTTGTATTAATATGAATATTAACTAAATTAACCTAATAAAAAAATCAGTCACTTTGGAAACCTGACTGAGAAGAGTAGTTTATTTGACTGGTAAAGTCATTTTTTTAACCACAGATTAATTATATATAAATTCTAAGAATAATGCAATATTTTTTGCTTTTTTCTTATAAATATATAAAAACGGTAAATTATGCTATTTTTTAAATAAAAAGTAGCATTTTTTGCTTTTTAATTATTTAAATAAATGTCTTGTTTTTAAAAGCAAATATTAACTTATGGTATTATATAGGTACATCATAGTTATATGATGCATAATTTATTAAATTAACTAACTCAACAGAAAGTTAACTAATTAGCATTTTAAAAAAATAATTAAAATTTGACTTTTCAACAAGATAATTTATAATAAAAATAACTTTCAAATATAAACACTTAATTATATTGAAAGTTTCAAACTATTTATAGTTTCCTTGCTCGGAACTTTTAAATGTAATTTAGTGTTTTTTTATTTGAAAGGAGTTTATAAAAATGAATAATGTTTTTATTCAAGATAATTTAATAAATAAAGGTCATAATGTATTTATGAATGATTTATAAATTATGTTAAAAAAGAATATTATTTAAAAAAGGTATTTTATGGTAATTATGTTAAAAATATTATTTTACCACTAGAATTAATTAATAATAATCTTCGTAATAAATATGATATTAAAAATACTGGTAAAAATGATAAAAAATTATGAAATAGTCGTATTCGTACCCAAGGAAATTTTATTCGTAAAGCATACGAAAATTTTTGAAATTGTAAAAATCTTGGTTTTTTAACTCTTACTTATGCAGTTAATGAAACTGATATTAAAAAATGTAAATATGATTTAAAAAAGTTTTTTATTAATATACAAAAACAATGATGAGATAAAAGATATAAACGTCCAAATGATAAGGCAGAATTTAAATATACCTATACTTATGAATATCAAAATCGCGGAGCAGTTCATTTTCATATTATATTTAATCAAAAAGTACCTAATTGAGTAGTTTTAAAATATTGACCTTATGGAATTAACAAAAATATTAAAGTTCGTAAAGGAACAAATGAAGATGTTGTTAAGTATATTGGTAAATATATTGTTAAAACAGCAAATGATAATAAAAGTCAAAATCACTATGATTTAAATATTAAAGCATATCAATTTAGTCGTAATTGTAAAAATCCAAAAATAAAAGTTGGAGTTGTTGAATTATCAGAACAAGATTTAATTTATTCAGTTAAAGATAACTTAAATTATTTTGCTTTTGGTGATAAAAATGGTTATAAAATTGGTTTTAGTTGTGATAGTTATTATGGTTTAGATAAGTTTAGAGAATTTAAAAAATATGTTTCTGCTGATAGGAAAATATTTAGAAATTTAGTTAAAAATACTAATTTTGCTGTTAATAAAAATAAAAATTTAAGGTGTTAAAAATAAAAAAAAGAGTAAAAAACTCATTAAAAAAGTGGCAATTGCCTTGCTCAACAATCACCACAAATTAATTAAAACAAAA